>DASVGM010000018.1:0-8510 GCA_036379555.1 Pirellulales bacterium
AACGGTAAACCCGCAACGTAATGCGCTCGCCGTTGCGCTCGTCCGGCTTCGTCTTCTCGAACGACATCTCGTGGCCCTGCGGACAGTAATGGTTGACCCCGCCCCCGACTTGGCGGTTGAGGTGGAGATCAGCCGCGGCGCCGTGCAGCGGATGCCAATTTATGCCGCTCTTGGCGTGTTGGAAGTCTGGCGCTGGCATCACGGCGAGCTTTCCACGTGGGTGTTGGAGGACGAGCGGTACGTAGAGCGCGAATTCAGCTTGAATTTGCCCATGTTGCGGGTCAAAGACCTCGAACCCTTTCTTGAATTTGAACGGGCGGCCGACGAAACCGCCTGGATTCGCGACTTTCGCGCGTGGGTTCGCGCGAACTTCCACCAGGACGTCTAGCGCAATCGAGCGCGGTCCCCGGCGTAATGGCCGTTGGCCGTTCGTTCGTATCGGGTTAGAATCTCTTGCCCGGCGATGCCGCGAACCTCCGTCGTTCCGGCTTCGTCGTTTCGTAGGCTGGAGACAATCCGAAAACCTTGCTGTGGGGCGACCTGACTAGGTCGCCTTCCGCCCGACGACCTGGGCAGGCCGTTTTTGCTTCAGACGGGCCGGCGGCCCGCCCCACAGCTCGAGTTTTCGGACGGCCTTTGACACCGCTTCCCCACGTTTCAACTGCACCCATGCCGACGATTCCCACACCGCTTGCCGATCTTCCCACGCAATACCACCATGCCGCGCCGCAACAGCGTTGGTATGCGTTTTGGGAGGAACAGGGCTATTTTCATAGCGAACCCGACCCCAATCGCAAGCCCTATTCCATCGTCATTCCGCCGCCCAACGTCACCGGGGCGTTGCATCTGGGGCATGCCTTGAACAACTCGCTGCAAGACATCCTGATTCGCTTCAAGCGGATGCAGGGTTTCAACGCCCTCTGGATGCCCGGCACCGACCACGCGGGCATTGCCACGCAGGCGGTGGTCGAGCGACGGCTGCTCGAAGAAGAAAAGAAGAGCCGTCACGACCTCGGCCGTCAAAAGCTCGTCGAGCGCATCTGGGACTGGAAAAACGAATATGAGCAACGCATCCTGAGCCAGCTCAAACGCATGGGGTGTAGTTGCGACTGGCAACGCACGCGGTTCACGCTCGACGCGGTTTGCGCGAAAGCCGTTCGCCGCACGTTTTTTGGACTCTTCAAAGAAAAGCTGATCTATCGCGGCAAGCGGCTGGTCAATTGGGACACGTTTTTGCAAACGGCTGTCAGCGACGACGAAGTGTATCACGAGGCGGTGGCCGGCCATTTCTGGCACATCAATTATCCGGTGATCGACCCTCGGCCTGGCGAGCCGACGCTCGTGACCATCGCCACCACGCGGCCCGAAACGATGCTGGGCGATACCGCCGTGGCCGTTCATCCAAATCCCGCCGCGGCGCTTGACAAGGCTGAAGACGAATTGCGGCGAAAGCTCGCCGAGGCCGCCGACAAAGACCGCCCGGAAATCGAGCGGCAGCTCGCCGCGCTGACTGACCGGCGCGCGACCGTGCTGCCCACGCTCAACCGCTTGCGCGACATGGCCCGCGACGGCCGCATGTTGCGGTTGCCGCTGTTGAATCGCGAGATTCCTCTAGTGGCCGACGAATGGGCCAAACCGGAAATGGGCAGCGGCTGCGTCAAGATCACGCCCGCCCACGACGCGAACGATTACGACGTCGGCCGGCGGCAAAACCTGCCGGCGATCAACATTCTCAATCCCGACGGTACGCTGAACGCCAACGCCGGTCCCTATCAGGGGCTAACAATTCGCAAAGCCCGCGAGCGCGTCGTGGCGGATATCGAAAGCCAAGGCTTGCTCGTGGAAGTGGAAGACCGCGAGATCGACCTGGCCCACTCCGATCGCTCCAAAACGCCGATCGAACCCTATCTGGCCGACCAGTGGTTTGTGAAGATGGACCACCTGGCGCAGTCGGCGATGGACGCCGTCGCCGACGGTCGCGTGAAGATTTTTCCGCCGCGATACGCCCAGGGCTATCTCGATTGGCTGGGCGAAAAGCGTGATTGGCCGGTCAGCCGGCAACTGTGGTGGGGGCATCGTATTCCGGTGTGGTACGCGGCCACGGCCACCGAGGCCGATCTGCAAGCCGCCTTCACCGGCCGCAACGATGTTGTCTGGCAACGCGATGAGGAGAACGACCGTTGGCTGATCTGCGCTCAAGAAGTCGATCTCGCCGAAGACGCCGTTCCCGGCCACAAGCTCATTCGCGATGACGACGTGCTCGACACCTGGTTCAGCTCCGCCCTCTGGCCTCACTCGACACTCGGCTGGCCGGAGCAAACGCGCGAGTTGAAGTATTACTATCCCACCAGCGCCTTAATCACCAGCCGCGACATTATTACCTTGTGGGTCGCCCGCATGGTACTGACCGGGCTGCACAACGTGGGCGACGTGCCGTTTCGCGAGGTGTTCATCCATCCCAAGATTTTGGACGGCTACGGCGAGACGATGTCGAAATCGAAGGGCAACGGCGTCGACCCGATCGACGTCATGGACAAGTTCGGCGCCGATGCCATGCGCTTCGCCCTGGCATACCTGACGACCGAGACGCAAGACGTGCGCATGCCGGTTGAGTATGAGTGCCCGCATTGCGGCAAGCTGATCGAGCAGACCAAGAAAAACCGCGTGTTGCCACGGGTGAAATGCACGCATTGCGGCCAGGATTTTTCCACGCAGTGGGCCGGCAAGCCGGAAGACACCGCGCTGCCCCGCGGAGCGGTGGTCAGCGAGCGGTTTGAGCTGGCCCGCAACTTTTGCAACAAACTGTGGAACGCCGCGCGTTTCACGTTGTCGAAACTGGATGGTTACAGCGCGGGCCCGGTGGCCGACACCGCTCTGGCGGTTGAAGATCGTTGGGTGCTGAGCCGGCTGGCGACGGTGACGGGCCAAGTGACCGAAGCCTTGGAGGGTTACCGTTTTGCCGACGCCATGCGCGCGCTCTACGAGTTCTCCTGGGATGAGTTTTGCAGCTTTTACGTGGAGATGGTGAAGGGCCGGCTGCAGGATCCGGCGCAACGTGCCACGGCGCAGCGCGTGCTGGCTCACACGCTCGACGTGCTCGTGCGGTTGCTGCATCCGGCCATGCCGTTTCTGACCGAAGAGATTTGGCAACTTTTGCAAACGGTCGCGCCGGCGCGTGGGCTTGATTCGCCGGCCGCGGCGGCCGAGAGCGTGATGATCGCCGCTTGGCCGCCAGCGGACGCGCGGCGGCGCGACGCCGAGATTGAAGCCCGCTTCGCCAGTTTTCAGGAGGTATTGCGCGGGCTGCGGGAGATTCGCGCGCGGCAGAACATCGCGCAGAAGACGCCGATTCGTTTCGCGGCGCGTTCGTCGGTCGCGGCGGCCGCGGCGCTGGCGCCGATGTCGCCGTATTTTGAATTGTTGGCCGGCGCCCAGGCCGTGGCTTGGGGGCCGGAGGCCGCGCCGCCGGAAACGCACGCGCACGTGAGTTTGAAGGGTGTGGAGTTATATGTCGATCTGGAAGGGTTGATCGACGTCAAGGCGGAGCGGGCGAGATTGGAAAAGGAGCGCGAGCGCCTCGGCCAAGCGATTTCGGCCAAGGAAAAGAAGCTCGCCAACGCCAGTTTTGTCGAGCGTGCCCCGGCGGAGGTCGTCGCCAAGGAGCGTGCGTCGTTGGCGGAGTTGGCCGGGCTGCTTACCACCGTCGAAGCCGCCTTGGCGAAAATGGCGGGCTAGCCCGTAGCCGATTTCGTGAGAAGTCGGGCCGTGACATCGAGGTACGGCCAGAATTCTCACGAGTTGTCATTCCGCTCCGCGGCACCCTGAATGATGAAAACCAGGGCTATTTTCGGAGTAATTCTGCTACGTAGTGTGCGCCGCTTCTTCCGGCACTAGTGGTGATGCCCCGACAGCCGTTTCAACCGCCGTTGCGCCAGGTTATACGCGGAATTCGCGTCTTCGTCCGGTTCGACTTGGGCGTAATGTCGAGCGGCAATCTCGTCGAACCCGAAACATTCTGCGATGCGGCCGAGAACGTAAAGGTCCACGCTTTCCGCCTCGCCTCCGCGGGCGTCGATCGCCTGCATAAGAAATCTCCGGGCTTCAGTGGCGTGTGTCAGTTCCGCATGCACGGTGGCCAGCGTGTGCAGGTACCCCGGTATTTGATAGTTGGTGCGTTCATTGGCCTTGACCGCGTCGGCAAGCGCCGCCTCGGTGGGCGCCTCTTCCCGGAACAGAGCATTCCATGCCAACTCATTAAAGACGATCGGCGCCGCCGTTTTTGAAGGATTGTCCGCCAATGGCCGCAGAAGCTTTTGCGACAAATCGAAATCGCCGCGTTTCGCCGCCCAAAACCCCTCGGCCCAAGTCCGTTCGTCGCCTGTCATTTTGGACAAGCGTTGGGATTCCAGTTCATGAGCTTCGTTCGCGCGGTTGAGGCCCTTCAGCGCCAGCAGCTTCCAATCGCGTGGTTCCTCCGCCCAACTGTGGTTGGACTGCACTCGCTCGGCGAGTTCCAAAAGCCGCTGCCAGTCGTTTCGCCTGGTGAACGTCCGAGCCAACGCGCGGTCGAGCTGCAGGAGTTGCGGCGCCAGTGTCGCTGTTTTCTGAAACTCCAAAAGCAATCGCATGGCCTCATCCGACTTATCGCCAGGGGCTGCCAGAACGGCCGCCGCAATCTTCAGATGTTTGTGTTTAAGACTCTTCCAAAGAAAACTGAACGGACTGGCGGAGAACGGGTCGACGAAGAACCCGGCCGGAAGTGGCAGATCCGCGGCGGCCCATGCCAGCCAGCGTCGCGCGCCGACTTCATCGTCCGACTCAAGACGCCGGAGCGCTTGTCGGCCGAGTTGCTCAGATCCCAGGCTGGGCGGAAGCAGCCGCAGGTCGCCATTCTGCCTGACGACATACCAATGCACGTTCTCGGCGACCACGCGGAAGCCAGTGTCGGCGTCGCCCTCAGACGCGAGCTTGAGCAGGGAAGTCACGTCGGCAATTCGCTCGCTCGTCTTATCGCCCTTCTGCAAAGTTCGGATCGCACTGGCGTAACGCGCCCGAATGGCCCTCAGCGCGGCGCCGGCGTCAGCGGCGGTTGCCTCGGACACGAACAGGGATGATACCGATTCGGGTGCAGCAGCCGAAAACGCCGCCACGTGCAGTTGCTGAACGAGTCGGCGGGGGTCTTCCTTAGGGAGAAGCGCCCCGTCCATGCGATGCAAGGCTTTGACGCTGGCCGCGAACCCCTGAATCCGTTCCCGCTCGTCGGCATCGGCGATGAGCGGCAGCGCGCACTCCGCCAGCGCGGCGCTGGCCGCATACTGGCGCGTGTTGTTGAGCACGTCGCTGGCGTGGAGCAACAGGTTGCGACGATCGTCGTCTGACTTGGCAAGTTCGGCCGCTTTCGCCTTGGCCGCCTCGATATCGGCGGTGACCGCCGCCGCCGCGACCCACATTGCATTTCGCAGCACGAAAGGTTCCAGTTCACCGGCTAGGCGGACCACGTCCTGCCAGTTGTCGGCGTAGGAAAGCGTCAAAAGCAGGTTCGTCGCCAGGTTCGGTTCGTGATATTTTTTGGCGCGCAGCGCGCGGTACTGCTCGGCGGCCTCGTTGAGCCGCGGGCCGGGAGCATATCGCCGCGGCCCGCTGCCATGTTCGAGCGCCAAAGCCAGGTTCCAGCGGGCGACATGATCATCGGGATCGATTTCAACCGCCTTCCGCAACGCCGCTTCGGCCGCGAAAGGATCGCTCTTCGGCTCCATGAACCGGCCGAAATCGTCGTGCATCCGGGCATAGCCGAGCGCCTGCCACGCCTGTGAGGAGTTGGCGTCGGATTCCGTGGCCCGGCGGGCCTCTTCTCGCGCCGCGGCGCCCATACCGGCTGAGACCAGGCTTTCGACGTACCACCGCCGGGTTTCTATGTCGGCGGGGTGCCGCGCCACCAACTGTTGATACTCCGCTAGCCCTTCGCGGATGCGCTCCTGGGCGATGTGCTGCTCGGCCGAGTGTTCCAGGTTGATGTCCACCAGCCAGCCTCCGTCCTTCCCGTCGCGCAGTTGGCCGAGGAACGCGCGCAGGGCCTTCGCTTCGTCAGAGGTGAAGCGGCCGTTGCCGGTATCAAGGCGGAAGGTGGCCTCGATCATGTTGTCCGTTTCCCTGGCGAAGTCGGCCGAAACCGTGGCGGGACCGAATTGTTTTGAAAACGAGTCCGGCAATTTCGCGGCAACGAATCCAATCGGCAGCATCAGGCGATAACGCATCTCTTTTAAGAAGGGCCTGGGAAACTGGAACGGCGCCGCGCGTTCCCAGCGGTCTTTCGGCTTGTCGTCGGCCGGCGAACTTTGGCGCGCGTGTTGCTGCAACGGCCAGGGGATGTCGTCAAGCAACCATTCCGGCGCCAATGAAAAGTTGAATGATGGCGCACTCACGCCGTGATTGATGCCTTCGGCTTGGTAGCCGGCCTGGAACGGGACTGTCAAATCACGCGGATCGCCATACTTGAACTCGGTCAAGCAATCGACGCCATAGCGCTCTTGCAGAGTTTGCTTCAGTTCGCCGCGCAAGTCTTCGGGCTTGCTGTCCGCATAATAGGACCGGACCTCGTTTTCATAGACGCCATGATAGTCGCTTGTATGCCGTACCCGCCCGTCGTCGCCGCGCGCCAGCGTCAGTTCAAGCGTGCGAATCACGATGTTCTCCTCCGATCGCGGCTCGGGCGTGCGGACGAGGCCGGTCGTGGCGGGCGATGCGATGAGCGCCAGGCGTCCCATGTCGCTCGGGGGCAGTTCGCCAACTCGCAGCAGCGGCACGGTCGGATCGATCCACAGCGGCGGATCTCCCGGCACGTAAACAATGGCATGATCAAAAGCATTCAGCGCTGGAACGTCAGGAAGCAGGTCTTCGCGGCGACCCGCCCGCAACAGCGCCACATGCGCGGCATGCCCCAGCGAGCGTAACAGCGCCACTAGCAACGTGGACTGATCCTTGCAATCTCCATAACGTACCTTGAGGGTTTCCGGCGGCGAATGGGGGACGATGCTCGATTCGCCGAATTCGATCCCGACGTAACGGATGCGCTGTTGCACCGCATTCAGCAGCTTCTGAACCATCGCCACGCGCGACGGTTCGTCTCCGGCCATTTCGCGCGCGAGATCGACGTGCGAGGCATCACCGATTTGCCGGTCCACGATTTGGGCATAATGCCGCGCCACATCCTGCCAGGCGCTTCCATTGCCGATCACGGCATGCGGGACAAACGGCATGTCGGAAGGCAAAAACCGTTCGACGCGGTTGGAGGTTCCAACCGCGATCGGACCAAACTCAAGCCTCACGAGCCCGTTCTCGACCGACCGCTTGGGAGTCAGGTCGATTCCGCGAACCCGGTAGTGCAGCGGCGGGCCTTGCTCGGGTGACTCAACGATCAGCCGCATGCCGCGGATCGCGTTGGAAGCGTAAAAGAAATGTTCTTCAAAACTTCCGGCATCGCAGAATGCGCGGTGATCCGCGGTGGTAACCTGCCACTCAACCACGGCGCCGACTTCCACGGCCGGAAGCGGTGCGACCAATCGGCGCCGATCGCGGAAGATTTGCCCGGATTGCTCGACAGGCGCCTCCGAGATCGTGCCGGCGTCGAGCAGGTGTTGCAGGCCGTCGGTGGAGATGACGCGGGCTTGAATCCGCGGCCGCTCCTCATGCCAAGGAGACCATGCGGCTTCAATCACCGACCAGTCGTCGATCGCCTCTTTCGTCAATAGGCGATACAGCCGGCGATGGGTCTTCCGCACGCGCCGCGACGCGTCGAACTCGAACTTCGTTTCATCCAGAAGCACGTCGACTTCTTCGTCGGCGGGCGGCGGCAATTGGGCCGCGGCGCGGAGTGTCTCCGCGGGTGACGACGAGAAGGCATCCGCTTCCCAGGGGAATTTGTCCGCCGCTTGAGCGCCGCCACAGAATACGGCGATACAAATCCACGCGCGCAAAAACCGCCTTCGCATAAAAGTTCCCAAATTAGAAGTGCCATGGCCTGGAACACAACCTGCGGCGCCGCGCCGCCGCGTCACGTCACACTCCGCGCACGTCCGCAGGTTCCCTCTTTACAGCGCCTCACAAAACAAACGACAGCCGTAACTGGAGGATGGGCTTCCCAGCCCGTCACCGTAAATCGTGACGAGCCAGGAGGCCCATCCTCCAAGAGCGCCGCAGTTTTGTTAGGCGCTCTTCGGGAAAGAAATCATTATGCGCTGCACGCCGGCGGGTGGCCAGTGGGCGAAGATACTGCCGTCGTTCACGCCCCGTCACCAATCGGCCGTGACGGGCCAGGAGGCCCATCCTGGCCTGCGCAAACGAAAGTTCAGGTGTTACTGGCAAGCGATGTTACTTTTGTTCCGCCACTACCGGGCTTGCCCCGGTAGAGCGCATGATTGACCGCCAGATCGCGTTATCGCGACACCATCCTCTGCCCGCCGCTTTTTCGCGTTGCGTTCACTACCTTTGGCAGCGAACGCAACGCAAAAAAG
>DASVGM010000019.1:0-7949 GCA_036379555.1 Pirellulales bacterium
CGACGGAACTGCCGACGTGAGCCAGCCCGCAAAGAAGCGTAATGAGCAGCGTTTTGGAGCGACTCCATCCACCCACGCGCGACATCGCCACAAAGGGTATATAATGATCGGGGCCAAACAGGGTATGAAGAAAGCCAATCGACAGAGCGGCAAGGCTCAAGGCGCCCAAATCAGCATTCATACGGCAATGTACGTCTCAATGAGTAAAACATTCCAATAATTCACTCGTCCAAGCCTAACACGAACGCGAACAAACCGCTACGGCTTGCCCCAGCTTTCGCAATCGTTAAACTTCACCGCCGATGGTCGCGTCTTGCCTTTCCATAGCGACATTTTCGCCGGAAAGCCGCCGCACGCATTCCCGTCACGACGGCGGTGTGGTAGCTTCAGCAGGCGTGCGGCTGTCAGACCGTTGATTAAGAGGCTATCCGAAAACTCGACTTTTGCCGTGGCCGTGTATCGTGGGGCGGCTCGCCGAGCCGTCTTTCGCTTCCAGACGGGCCGGCGGCCCGCCCCACGGCGAGTTATTCGGATAGCCTTTGAGAGTCCTTTTCCTTTTACCATTCGCTGCCAATGAATTCCGTCCGCTGGGGCATTTTGGGCGTCGCCAAAATCGCGACGGAAAAAGTCATTCCCGCCATGAAGCACGCCTCTGGCGTGGAAGTGATCGCTATTGCTTCGCGCTCCGCCGAGAAGGCCCGCCAGGCCGCCGCGCGGTTGGGCCTGCCAAAGTCGTTCGGCTCCTACGACGAACTGCTGCAAGACCCCGACATCGACGCGGTTTACATTCCGCTGCCGAATCATTTGCACGTGCCTTGGTCGATTCGCTGTTTGGAGGCCGGCAAGCACGTACTCTGCGAAAAGCCCATCGGGCTGAACGTCGCCGAGGCCGAACAGCTTCTGGCCGCCGGACACAAGCACCCGCGGCTCAAATTGATGGAGGCCTTCATGTATCGCCATCATCCGCAATGGGTCGCGGCCAAGCGGTTGGTGAGCGAAGGCAAGATCGGCGAACTGAGAACCATCCAAACGCTGTTTTCTTATTGCAATCGCAACCCGGACAACGTGCGCAATCAAGCCGAGATCGGGGGCGGCGGTCTGATGGACATCGGCTGCTACGCCATCTCGCTCTCGCGTTTTTTGTTCGACGGTGAGCCGCGGCGGGTGCTGGCGCAGATCGAGTATGATCCGCAGTTTCGCACCGATCGCCTGGCCTCGGGCATCATGGATTTCGCGGCCGGCACGGCCACTTTCACTTGTGGCACGCAAATCGCGCGGTATCAGCGCGTGCAGATCATGGGCGGCGAGGGGCGCATTGAAATTGAGATTCCGTTCAATGCCCCGCCCGACAAACCTTGCCGCCTGTGGCATCAACATGCGGCCGGCATGGACGAAGTCGTGTTCGACGTCTGCGATCAATACGCCATCCAGGCCGAGCTGTTTTCACGGGCCGTGCTCGACGACACGCCGGTGCCAACGCCCATTGACGACGCCGTGGCGAACATGCGCGTCATTGAGGGCATGGTGCGTTCTGGCAACAGCGGCATCTGGGAGACGCTTGATACCGCGCGCGGGCTGGGCGGATAGGAAAAATCACCATGAAGGTTCTTTACGTTCATCCGAGCGGGTTAATGTATTCGGAGGTCTACCTGCGCTTGGAGCCGTTGGGCCTCGAGTTGGTGGCCGAGGCCACGCGTCGGGCGGGCCACGAAGTGCGGCTGCTCGATTTGCAAAGTTTCACGCACGAGCATTACTTCAAGTTGCTTGAGGAGTGGCGGCCCGCGGCGGTGGGCTTTTCGCTCAATTACCTGGCGAACATCCCTGAAGTGCTCGACCTGGCGATCGCCACGCGGCGGCGCATGCCCGAATGTTTTTTGTTCGTCGGCGGCCACAGCGCGAGTTTTACGGCCCAGGAGCTGCTCAAGCATGCCGCGGGCGCTCTCGATTGCGTGGTGCGCGGCGAGGGCGAAGAAGTGACGCCGCTGTTGCTGGAACTGGCCCGCGACGATCGCGAGGCGCTGCTGAGCTTGCCGGGCATCGTCACCGCGGAGGGGAGCGGCCCGCCGCCGAAGCTGATCCGCTCGCTTGACGAAGTGCAACCGGCGCGCGATCTGCTGCGCCGCCGCCGGGGCTATTTTATCGGCTCGCTCGACCCTTGCGCCTCGGTCGAGTTTTCGCGGGGCTGTCCTTGGGACTGTGTTTTTTGCAGCGCCTGGACCTTTTACGGCCGCAGCTATCGGCAGATCACTCCTGAAGTGGCCGTCGAAGACCTGAGTCGCGTGCGCGAGCCGGGGGCGTTTATCGTGGACGACGTGGCCTTCATTCATCCTGAGCACGGGCATGCTCTGGCCGACGAGATTGAACGCCGCGGCATTCGCAAGGAGTATTACCTGGAGACGCGCGGCGACGTTCTGTTGCGCAACAAAGAGGTTTTCACCCGCTGGCGCCGGCTGGGGTTGAAGTATATGTTTTTGGGCCTGGAGGCGGTTGATGACGAGGGGCTGAAAAAGCTGCGCAAGCGTGTGGCCTTGAGCAAGAATTTTGAGGCGTTGGAATTCGCGCGTTCGCTGGGCATGCAGGTGGCGGTGAACATCATCGCCGACCCGGCTTGGGACGAACGTCGGTTTGAAGTGATTCGCGATTGGGCGATGTCGGTGCCGGAGATCGTTCACATCACCGTGAACACGCCGTATCCGGGCACGGAAACGTGGCACGCCGAGGCCGCGCGGCTGACCACGCGCGACTATCGTTTGTTTGACGTGCAGCACGCGGTTTTGCCCACCACGCTGCCGCTGGCGCGTTTTTATGAAGAGTTGGTCCGCACGCAGCAGGTGCTGAATCGCAAGCACATGGGTATGGCGGCGTTGAAGCACACGTTTTTTCTTTCCGCCCGACTGTTGGCTCAAGGTCAAACCAACTTCGTGCGGATGCTTTGGAAGTTCAATTCGGTTTACAACCCGCGTCGGCAGCTTGGCGACCACGAGCGGCCGGTCTATTACAAAATGGCTTTGCCCGAAGCGGCGAGCGCCAAATCTCCCGAAGTGTTTTACGTTCATCGGCCGGTGGCGTCATAGCGGCCTGAAGATCTAAACCGCACGCGGGCGGGAATGAGGCCGCAACATCGGCGGCCGCTTCTTGGAGTGCGGTGATTCATCACCGCTTTCCTTTGCGGCGGAGCCGCCTTTTGCCGTCTCCCGAGTATCGCTGACCTGGCAACCGCCGCTGCCACTATCCGTCTTTGTCGAAAAGCAAAGGTCGCTCCGCGACGGGGGAAAGCGGCGATGAATCGCCGCACTCCAAGAAGGAAACCACATTCCTGCCCGCGTGCAGCAGAGCAACTTCAGGCCCCGGACGATTCCGTCTCGATCAGGCTCAGGCAAATCTCACGCACGCGGCCGGGATTGACGTTAGGATTTCTCTTCTTCGCCTGGCCGACAAAAGCCCCGGCGGCTTGCTGTTTGCCGGCTTTCACGTCGGCCACCAATTTCGGATTCGCGGCGACCAACTCGCGGCACAGTTCGATGAGCGCCGACTCATCCACCTTCTCAATGCCCAAATCGGCCATCACGGCGGCGGCCGATTTGCCGCCGTCGAGCATGGCCATGAAAACCTCTCGTCCGCGCGTCGTGTCCAAATCGCCCGACTTGATTTTTTTCAGCAGATCGGCCAATGCCGGCGGTCGCAGGCCAAACTCTTCAATGTCGAGCTTGCGCTCCTTCAACTCGCGCAGCACGTCTTGCGTCACCCAGTTGCTGGCCAGCTTGCCGTCGCCGCACTGTTCGGCGACCTGCAGATAATACTCGACCAGCAAACTTCCCTTGTTCACAAGCACGTCGCTGTCGTAAGGCGTCAGGTTGTAGGTCAATTCCAAGCGGTGTCGCAAGTCGGCGGGCAATTCTCCCAACTCGCCGCGCACCGCCTCGATCCGCTCCTCGCCAACGGTGACCGGTGCCAGGTCGGGGTCGGGAAAGTAGCGGTAATCGCTCGACTCTTCCTTGTGCCGCTGCGCTCGGGTGATGTTTTCCGCGTCGTCCCAGCCGCGCGTTTGCTTGGGAACCTGGCCCAAGCGTTGGCCGCTTTGTTGAAACACTTCAAACTGCCGCTGCGCCTCGTAGGCCAAGGCCCGTTCCACCGCGCGGAAGCTGTTCATGTTTTTGATTTCGACGATGGGCGTCGGTATGAGATGCCCATCGGCCTGGTGAACGTGAAGGTTCACGTTCGCGTCGACGCGCAGGCTCCCTTCTTGCATGTTGCAGTCGCTCACGCCCAGGTACGTGAGCAAGAGCTTGAGCTCGTCGAGATAGGCCGCCGCCTCCAAGGGCGAGCGCATGTCGGGCTGCGAAACAATTTCCAACAGCGGCGTGCCCGCCCGATTCAGGTCGATCTTGCTGTCCGCCTCGCCGGCTTTTTCGTCGTGCATGCTCTTGCCGGCGTCTTCTTCCAGATGCGCCCGGATGATGCCGATGCGTTTTGGCTCAAACCTTCCTTTGGCATCGTTGATTTCCAGGTAGCCGTCGGAACTGAAGGGCAGGTCGTATTGGCTGATCTGGTAGCCCTTGGGCAAATCGGGATAGTAGTATTGCTTGCGGTCCCACTTGGTATAACCGGCGATCTGGCAATTGAGGGCCACGGCGGTGCGCAGGGCCAGCTCGAAAGCGCGGCGGTTCATGACAGGCAGCGTGCCCGGCATGCCGGTGCATATCGGGCAGGTTTGCGTGTTGGCGGCGGCGCCAAACCGCGTGCTGCAACCGCAAAACAGCTTGGTTTGTGTCAAAAGCTGCACATGCACTTCAAGACCGATGACGGTCGTGTACGAATCACTCACGGATCAGAGTCGCTCCATCTCAAACGGCGATTGGCGGAATCATTTTGCTCATCACTTCCAGCAACTGGCTGACCTTGATCGGCATTTGCAACACCACGCGATGCGGCGCAAGCTGCTCTTGAACCTCTTTGGCCCAGGCGCGGTGCTCCGCCGCCAGCAGCAAAATGGCCGGCAGCGCGCGCGTTTGCTCGTCGTCGGCAAACTTGCGGAAGGCTTCGAGCGCCGGCTCGCCGATTTGACCGGTGCTGAAGACAACCATTTCGGCCGGCTTTTTGTCGTCTTGGAACCGTTCCAAGGCACGCTGCGGGTCGCCGGTGACCAGCACGCGGTAACCGGCACGCTTAAACTCTTGCCGGAAAACATCCTGCATTTTGGTGTTGGATTCAACCACCATCAAGCCATGCCGCTGGCTGTCGGAGGCCAAGGCGGTGGCCAGGCGCTCGCGGTCGGCTTGCCAACGCGCGGTATCGCCCTGCTCGCCGGCATCGTCGCCGGCCGCCAGCCGCTCGGCCGCGAGGTTCAAATCAACGAGCATTTGCGCCGGCGTTTGATAGCGTTTTTCAGGCTCGATGTGCATGGCCTGGGCGACAACGGCCGCCACGACCTTGGGCATGGTAGGCTCGGCCTCTTGAATCGGCACGATATCGACATAGCGCGTTTTCGACAACCGTTGAATGCGGTCGCGAGTTTCGGCCAACGGCGAATGCCCCGTCAGCAGGTGATAATAAATGACGCCGAGAAAATAAATATCGCTGCGTTGATCGTCTTTGCGCACACCGGTGGAACGCTCCAGGCCGGCATAGTCGATGGTTCGCGCGCTGGTGGCGTCGCCCAGTTTTTCGTCGGCCACGTTGGCGTCGGTGGCGGCCAGGCCGAAATCGACCAGTTTGGCCTGCCCTTTGCTTGAAACCAAAATATTCGTGAGTTTCAAGTCGCGGTGCGACACGCCGCGCTCAAACGCATAACGCAGCCCGCCGGTGATTTCGATCATGATGCGCGTGGCTTCCACTGGGTCGAGCTTTTTGCGAATCTTCAAAAACTCGCGCAGGTTGCGGCCTTCGACAAACTCCATCACCAGAAAATGCGTGCGGCCTTTCGAGCAGACATCGAAGATGGGCACGATGTTCGGATGTCGCAAGGTCAGGCCCATTTTGCCTTCGCGAATGAAGTGTTCGGTTTGGGCGGGGTCGTCGCTGTAACGCTTGCGGAGGACTTTGAGCGCCCGAACGATGCCGGTTTCTTTATGCGCCGCCCGGTAAACACGGGCGAAGCTGCCGCCGGCCACCATGTAGAGCACCTTGAAATCGCCGTAGAAGTAGCCGCTTTTCTCGCCTTTGAGCAAACGGTCGAGCTGAAAATTGGTGACCAGCTCTCGGCGCAAGAGAAACTGCACGAACTCATCCGTCGCCACGTTGCGGCGGCCGAATTCGCCCCAAATATCCTGAAGCTGGCGTTCGCTAAGCAAATCGAGGTCGAACGCGCGCTGAGCGATTTGTTCAGCGTTAAGCTCGGCCATTGCACAATTCCCCGGTTCCGTGAAAGCGGCGACCCACGGGCAGGCGCCAGACTCAAGCGCCGCATGAGTTTATCCGACGTGTCGCCTTAGTCTTATCGTATGCCAGAACTACAGAGACCGCAACGGGTTATCGTGCTCCCTACATGGCCTGCCACCGGTTCAGTTCGTATCGTTCGACAACCCGCACCAAATTCGTTCCAATTCATCGAGCGGCAGCGGCTGCAATTCGTCCAACGGCGTCACACTCTGCCTGAGCGCCTTTTGCAGCGATCGAATGGAGTTTCTCAATACTTCCGCCCGGCCTTCCGCCCGGCCTTCCGCCCGGCCTTCTTTGAGGCCCTCCTTAAGGCCCTCCTCGCGTGCTTCGTATCGCCCGTAGGTCTCGTCACGGCGCGCCTTCAGCCTCGCTTCGTAAAGCTCTCGTTCCGGATCCGTTCGCGAAATCATAAACAGGTCTCCTAGTGCCCAACGAACCTCCGGGCATAATCGACTTTAGGATCGGTCTGTGTTTTCATCTGGGCCGACGAATCGCGATTACCACTTTAATCCAAACTTGTCGCCGCCCGTCGAACGGCCCAGCCCGCCTTTGAGCGGGCCTTTGGGCTTGGCGGGCGGCGCGTCGGCCGCCACTTCTTCCTCCGGCTCCGGTTCGGCTTTCTTGGGTTCGGCTTTCATCTGACAGGCTTTCATCGAGAGACTGATGCGCTGCTGCTCGGTGTCGATGCTGAGCACTTTGACTTCCACCTTCTGGCCTTCCGACACAATATCACGCACGCGAAATACGCGGCCGTGCGAAAGCTCCGAAATATGCACCAACCCTTCGACGCCCGGCTCCAGTTCGACGAAGGCGCCAAAATCCATCAGCTTGCTGACGGTTCCTTCGTGAACGCTGGTGGTAGGATAGCGTCCCGGCGCCATAGTCCAGGGGTTTTCGCTCAAATCGCGAAAGGCCAGGCTGAGTTTGCCGGTTTCCGCGTCGATCTTGCGGATGAGCACCTTGATCGCCTGGCCGATTTGCAGCACCTCGCTGGGATGCTTGACGCGCTGCCATGACAACTGACTGACGTGCAGCAGCCCGTCGACGCCGCCCAAGTCGATGAACGCCCCGTAGTCTTGCAGGCTGCGCACCGTGCCCTCGCGCACTTGCCCCTCGGCCAGTTCCGCCATCAGCTTGGTCTTGGCCTCGGCCTTTTCGCGTTCGAGCACCGCGCGGTGGCTGAGCACGAGGTTGCGGCGATCGGGATTGGCCTCGGTGACGACGCAAGGCATCGACGCGCCGACGAACTGCGACAGGTCTTCCACGCGGTAGAGCGAAATCTGGCCGGCCGGAATGAAGCCGCGAATGTGGCTGACTTCACACTCCAAACCGCCTTTGTTGTGTCCGGTGATCTTCGCTTCCACCACCATGCCGACCGCCAGATCCGACCAATCGGCCACGTCGATGGCGGCGCCCGGCAAGGCGATTTGATACAAGCCCTCTTCCGGATCGAACCGCGCGACCAGCACTTCAACGACGGCGCCGATTTCGGGCGCCACCGGAAACTGCCGCAGCGAAAGTACCCCCTGATTTCGCCCGCCCAGATCGACAAAAACATTGTCGCGGTGGAT
>DASVGM010000020.1:0-10330 GCA_036379555.1 Pirellulales bacterium
CTTCGCGGCAAGCTAACCATGCGAGGAGGCTCGAAAATGCTCCAATATTCTGTGCATGTGACGATTTTGGCGATGGGGTTGGCGGCGGCCGGAGTCATCGGCTCGGCCAACCCGCTCTTGGGCCAGACCAAGAGCCGACCCAAGACCGCCGCCAAATCGCCTCAGGCCCGGCCGCCAAAAAGGCCAGCGCGTGCCGCCGCCGACCCGGACGGGAAAAAGGCGGCTGCCGAGACGGAAACCGCCGCGGACGCGCAACCGGACGATCAGCCGGTTCGCAAGACGGATCGTGAGTGGAAGCGCTTGTTGACGCCCAAGCAATACCGTGTGACGCGGCAAAAACAAACCGAGTCGCCGTTCAGCGGCAGCTACGTTCACACAAAAAAGGAGGGCGTCTATCGTTGCCTTTGTTGCGGGGCTGAGTTGTTCAGCAGCGGCGCCAAGTTTGATTCCGGCACTGGATGGCCCAGTTTTTATGCTCCGCTGCGTCAAAAGGCCATCGCCACGGCGCCCGACTATAGCGACGGCGACTTTCGTGTGGAGGTGACCTGCGCCCGCTGCGCCGCGCATCTGGGCCACGTTTTTGATGATGGGCCGGAGCCCACCGGTTTGCGCTATTGCATTAACTCCGTCGCGCTGAAACTCAAGGAAGCGCCCGCGCAGGCCCCGGCCGAAAAACCGGCCCGCGGCCGCGCTCGCTGATAGCGCTTGGCCCAAGCCTTGCGACCGACGAATCGTAACGGTTCGGCGGCCCGGAGTGCCGCCGCGCGCCCCCACTCAACCCTACCACCCCACTAGCCGATAACCAACGGATAGCCTCCTCGGCCGGGAACTCGGCAGAATTTGCCGGGCTTATCACGCGCACTTTCCAGCGGCGCGAATTAAACTAAAGGAACGGATGCCATCCTAAACTTACTTTCCTGCAGCCGCTCCACATTCGCCGTCATGCCGACACCCTTCACGGCCGGGCACTTCATGCAATCGCTTCCCTATGGCGCCAACGTGCGCGAGGGTGGAGTGCAGTTCGCCGTTTTCAGCCGCGCCGCCACCGCCATGCGCGTGCTCCTGTACGATCAAATCACCGACCTGGAACCGGCCCACTCGGTGTCGTTTAACCCGGATACCGACCGCTGGGGAGATGTTTGGAACCTGTTCGTGCCGGGCATTGGTCCAGGGCAGCTTTACCATTTTCAGGCCGATGGGCCGTTCGATCGGGCGCAGGGTCTCTGCTTCAACGGCCAGGCGCGTTTGATCGACCCCTACGCCAAGGCCCTGGCCGGCGATTATTTGCCCGCCGCCGATGGCATCGTGCGGCCGCCCAAATGCGTGGTCGTGGACGACCTCTTCGATTGGCACGGCGAACGGCCGCTGAACCGTCATCTGGCCGAAACCATCATTTATGAAATGCACGTGCGGGGGTTCACCCGGTCGCCTTCCAGCCAGGTCGAGCATCCGGGCACGTATCTGGGCGTGATCGAAAAGATTCCCTACCTGCAATCGCTGGGCGTCACGGCGGTGGAATTGATGCCGGTGTTTGAGTTTCCCACCAACCACTGGCTGGGCAAGCCCGACGCGCGGCCGAATTATTGGGGTTACGACCCCTTGGCGTTTTTTGCGCCGCACCGCGGCTACGCGGTTAGTCCGCGGCCGGGCGCCCAGGTGGCCGAGTTTAAGCAAATGGTGTTGGCCTTGCACCAGGCCGGCATCGAGGTGATTCTTGACGTGGTCTTCAATCACACCGCCGAGGGCAATCAGTACGGCCCCACGGCCAGCTTCAAGGGGCTGGCGAACTCGATCTATTACATGTTGGCCAACGGCGGCAGCGAATATCGCAATTTCACGGGCTGCGGCAACACGGTGAACGGCAATCACCCGATTGTGCGTGAGATGATCTTTTTGTGCCTGCGTTATTGGGTGCAAAACTACCATATCGACGGCTTTCGCTTTGACCTGGCTTCCATTCTCAGCCGCGACCGCAATGGCGAGATTTTGCCGAACCCGCCGCTGATCGAGGTGATTGGCGAAGACCCCCTGCTGGCGCGCACCAAGATCATCGCCGAAGCCTGGGACGCGGCGGGGGCCTACCAGGTCGGTTCGTTTTCCAATCATCGCTGGGCCGAGTGGAACGGGCGTTATCGCGACGACGTGCGGCGCTATTGGCGCGGCGATCAGAGTATGGTCGGGCCGCTCGCCACGCGGTTGGCCGGCTCCAGCGATTTGTATGGCCCCAGCGGCCGGCGGCCTTATCACAGCATCAACTTCATTACCTCGCACGACGGTTACACGCTCAACGACCTGGTCACCTATCAAGAGAAACACAACACCGCCAACGGCGAAGACAACCGTGACGGAGACAATATGAACAACAGTTGTAATTATGGCGTCGAGGGGCCGACGCGCCGCCAGAGCATACAGAAGTTGCGCACCCGGCAGGTGCGAAATTTTCTCTCCACCTTGTTCCTCAGCCAGGGCGTGCCCATGCTCCTATCGGGCGACGAATGCCGCCGCACGCAACAGGGCAACAACAACGCCTACTGTCAAGACAACGAAATTTCGTGGTTCGACTGGAATCTGGTCGATAAAAACGCCGACTTGGCGCGTTTTTGCCGCGGCCTGATCGCGTTCCGCCGGCGTCAACCGACCGTGCGCCGAGCCACTTTTCTACTGGGTGAGCCGGCCGAGCCGGGGCTGTTGCCCGACGTGAGCTGGTTCAGTCCCGAAGGCGGAGCGGTCGATTGGCCCGGCGAGGAGCAGAGCCTGGTCTGCTTGTTTGGCGCGTGGCCGGAGACCGGCCCGGCGGCGACCGCGGCCAGGCACGTGCTGCTTTTCACGCACGCCGGGCCACACCCGCGCGACTTTATGATTCCGCCGCCGGCTCAGAACATCAATTGGCGGCTGTTCATCAACACGGCGGCCGAGAGTCCCGATGACATTTACCCCGACGCCGACGGCCCCGCGCCCAGCGACCACAAGTTGCTGCTCTCGGAACATTCGCTGGCCTGTTACGTGGCGGCGACGTAAGAAGTCCGTCGGGAATGGACCCCGTGCCAATCCCAGCGCGAGCGGGAGGATGGCTCTTGCTCCACTTCCCTCCGTGGGCCGTTTTCCGCAGAAGGGGTAGATCAAAGAGGGTAGATCAAAGACACCCATCTTTTTTGGACGCCGCTGCATTATTCGCGTTGCGTATACTGCCCATTTTACCTCACAAACGGGGGGCATCGTTTATCCGCCGCGGCGTTCCCCAAAAACTTTCCCACGCCCCTGTAACCGACCCTCATCGGTAAGCCACCCACCATTCAATTTTATCCATAAGGGGGGTGTAACCAACATGGCGTAGCGCGCCACCGCCGACCGCGATTGTCTGTGGTTCGGAAATATGAAAATCGACGAAAAATGGCGTAAGCCATTGAAAATACATGGGTTAGGTCAAAAAACGCCGCTGCGCATCGGTGCGCACAGAAAACATGCCAAGCCAGCCGCGCGCCAGAATGCGGGGAGTGTCACAACCTGTCACTCCAAGGAGAAAACCATGGACGATTTTATGGAAGACCCCTCGCCGCGCGAACACGAGGCGCACCTGGCCGGCTGGCTCATGGTGCCTGGTGGCGTGCGATCTGATCGCCCGTGCGACCAGCGGCCGCACCTGACCCGATGGCGTTGGCAATAGCCCCGTGTCGGCGCTCGTCGTGGCTTCGCCCTAAGAGGTGGAAAGCACCATGCCAAGTTCGCGGCGGGCGTGGCCGTTTTTCGCGAAGGGTTCGGCCGCGGCGCCGCTTGGAATTGGATTCTGTTGAGCGCGCACGAATCGGAACCCCTCAAAAACGCATAGATGACACATAGATGACATGCGAAAACACATAGATGACACATAGATGACACGAAAACCGCATAGATGACACGTTTTTGAGCTTCGCCCTCTTGCCACTGTCCCTCATCGCGGCGAAAATACAGGCGATCCGAGCGGGAACATTCGCGGTTCGGAACGCCGCCCTCGTGCCTGCTCCCGGCAGCCGGAGGCCACCATGCCTGCCCTTCACCCACGTCGATTCCTTATCGCTCAAAGTAGCGTGCTGGTGTCTTTCGCCTTGCACCTGGGCGCCATTCTTGTTCTGGCGGCGCTGCTGCAGCCCGTCGGCTTCTGGCAGAAACGGCCGCTGGAATTGGAGGTCAGCATCGCGGAACCGGTTCCCGAACCCGAGTTGCTGGTGGTCAGCGAGGCGCCGCTGCCGGTGAACTCCGGCGAGTTGCTGGTGCTTCAAGAGAGCGATGTTTTCGCCGAGGCCGGCGAGAACACCGACTATTTTTCGCCCGATCCGCTTCTGCCGGGCGGGCGAAACGGTTCGGGCGCGGCGCCGGCACCAAAGCAAGGATCGGGCCACGGGGCGTCGTTTTTCGGCACGGTGGCTTACGGCGACGAATTTGTGTACGTGGTTGACATTTCGACGAGCATGGACCGCGGCCAGGGCGCCAGCGCCAGCGAGGGAACGCGCTTCGTGCGCGCGATGGCCGAACTGCGAGCCTCCATCGAACGGCTCTCGCCCCAGCAAACATTTTATGTCGTTCTGTTTAACGGCGAGACGCTCCGCATGTTCGATGATCGCTCGGTTTTTCCGCAAGCGTTGCCAGCCACCGCGGCCAACAAGCGGCGCTTGTACGACTGGCTGGCGACGATTTCCACCGGCCCCTGTACCGACCCGCGCGAGGCGCTGCAGGTCGGCCTTGGCATGCGGCCCAGCGCGTTGTTTTTACTGTCGGACGGCGAATTCAACGGGCAACAAAACCGCAACCACGCGGGGCTCTTGCGCGGCAATCCCAGCGTGTCGGCGGTGATCGACCGTCACAATCGGGGCCGCACGCCGATTCACACCATCGCCTTTGAAGACAAATCGTGCTGCCTGGCCCTGGAGCAGATCGCGCGATCGACGGGCGGCGAATACCAGTTCGTGGCGCCGCACGCGTCGGCGGCCCAGCCGCCACAGCCGGCGGTCGCGCAGCCGGCGGTCGCGCAGGCGGCGGTCGCGCAGGCGAGAGCCGCGCAGTTGAAGGCCGCCAACCTCGCCGCGAATCGAGCGGACTATCTGCTGTCGCGCGCTAGCAAACTCGAAACGCTCGGCCGCTGGAAGCAGGCGCTGGCGATGTATCGCCGCATTGAGCGCGATTATCCCGCTACCGACGCGGCGGCCTCAGCGGCGAAAAAGACGCTGGAAGTTTCCGCGAGTGGCCCATGAACGAAGCGATGGAGAAGCAGGCCGCGTTCGAGCGCGCGCGTTGGCAGTTCAGTCTGCGCGCCGTATTCTTGCTTACCTTGGCGGCGGCGGCTCTGGCGGCGATCGGCCGCGTCGCCCCGCAACTCGACGTGCTGGCCGTCGGTCTGGCGGCCGCCGTTTGGAGCACGCTCGGCGCCGTGCGGGCATGGCGGCAAACGCGGCGAATCTCGGCGGCGGCCTGGGCGGCTTTGAGCTTGTCGTGGTGCGCGTTTTACATGGTGAGCGTCGGCCCGGCGGAGGTCGTCGCCCAACGCTTTGAATGGACGTTACCTATCGTTGTTCGCGTTTACGCTCCGTTGGAGTGGCTTTACGGTCACACGCCGTTGCACGACGCGCTCCATTGGTATGTGCAGTTTTGGCTGCGGCTCATGTAATGCGTCAACGGCTGACTATGACGTTTCGCTGTCAGCGATTGATGCTGGTTTTGCTCCCCGGATGCCTCCGGCTTGCCCGGAGGAGTTTCGCGCCGGCTGTCTACAGGAGCCGGTCATGGCGCGTGCCCCTTCCTCGACCGCGTGCCCGCCGAAGGCGGGCACGCGGTCGAGGAAGGGGCAGGGGGTTTTATGGGCTGCTGGATGTAGACTGCCGATTGGAAGGACGCCCCGTGAACGAGCTCGCGACGCCCACGTTTTGCGCAGGCCAGCTCTGGCCTGCGCAAACGCCAGTCAACGCGCCACAGGCAAGCGATGTTACTTTTGTTCCGCCACTACCGGGCTTGCCCCGGTAGAGCGCATGATTGACCGCCAGATCGCGTTATCGCGACACCATCCTCTGCCCGCCGCTTTTTCGCGTTGCGTTCACTGCCTTTGGCAGCGAACGCAACGCAAAAAAGCGGAGGGGGCATCGCCGCCTGCCGTCGTTTCTAGCGGTCAATCATTGCTCCACCGGCGTGAAGCCGGTGGTGGCACAGCGGAATAAATCTCACATCGATCCGTTGATGGAATTCGTTCAAAAACATGCCTCGTTTGCGCAGCCCAAGCCAGCCCTGGCCCGCCAAGGCAGGCCAGGGTTCTTTGCCCTTCAGTACACCTCGCAGATCATTTATTTGCCCGGCCATGCCTATGAAAACGCGAACGTCGCCCCGCTCATCGGCGCGAAAACCACCCACGAATTTGTCGTTGAGATCAAAAAACTCAGGTGGGCGATGGTGAAACAACGGATTGCCGCAAACGGGAGAAGGAGTCGATCGTCTGCCACGGTTCACGGTCAGGTCGAGGTATCCGTCTCTGAGTAGATCCCGCCCTCAACGAGCCAGTTGATGGCCTGGTGGCGCTCCATCGCACAGCTTGATACGAGTTCGACCAACTCCTCCGGCGCGTCGCTGATCGCGTCTGGCCCGAGCGCCAGGTCGTTGCCGATGAGGCGAAACGGAGTGATGTCAAACTGGCCGAACCAGCAATTCTTCGAGAAGGCGAGAAAATCCATCGCGCGCGGACGCAAGCCGAAGTTGCGTACTCGCCAATGCAGCCCCAACAATTGCTTACGCATTACTTCCACTTCATCGCTCGCGCGCAACGTCGGCGCTTGAAGAAGCTCGCGCGCCTCAGCGGCGTCCGGAAAGCCGAGCGAGCGGATCAATTCCTGCGGATTCACAAGTTCGTCGTAAGGTGGCATGTCAAATCGCCGCAAGGCCCAGGCCAGCACGACCAGGCCTTCGAGCCGCCATGTCGCGTTGATCTGCGCTCGTTCGTCAAGTGTGCCGGCCGGGCGTTGCAACACCTTCCACTCATCAGGCTCTAATTCATCTGCGATGCCGATTTCGTCGATCCAGGCCAATGTGTCGCGGTGGTAGTCCGCGACCCACGACTCGTTCGGGTCATCTTGTTCCAGAAGAGCGCGCGAGGTCACAGCCGCGAGGGCCAACGCCCGCCGCGCGACGCGCTCAGGTGGCGGCGGCGCGGGTTCAACGTGCGCATCGTCGTCAGGGCCGTTCGCGTCCTCCTCGCCAAGCGGTTGAACCGACGGCATTTCCGGCAAGACGGCATCCGCGTCGAAGTCGTCATCAGGGCCGATCACTTTAGTAGTCGGCCACATTGATCGGAGCATCGCTAGCACGCCACGCAGGTTGATTCGATGAGACAAGATGTTGATCGGCTCCCTTGCTATGCGACCGACGTTGCGTTTGCCGCTGAAAACACTATGCGAAGAGCAAACTAACCTGTAACGGGCAGTCGGGGAAAAGAAGCGGCTGTATCTCATCGCCGGCGCGGTAACTTGCCACTGACCGATAATGCCCGCTCAATGGATTCCGGCGCACTTCAACGCACCGCTCAGGAATGTTGACGATCCAGTATTCCGGGATTTCCGCCTCGGCGTACAACTCGGCCTTTTCTCCGCGGTCGTCTTCGAGCGAGGTGTCGGCGACCTCAATCACCAGAAACACTTCGTCCGCTTCGTTGGACGCGCCACCCGCGGCTCTCTTTGCAATCCACGACATATCGGGATGCGGAGAGCTCGCCAGTGCCGGCAGACGAATCGGGCTTTGAACCTGTACGGTAACCGCCGCGCGAAAAGCCGCGGTGCTTTGCGCCGCGAACCACTCGTTCGTCAAGACATTGACCGCATCGCGATGAGGATCGCCAATCGGGCTCTTTTCACGCAGCTCGCCGTGGATCAATTCGATTCGCCGGTCACGCAGCAGCACGGCGCGCTCGATCAGGCGATCGTATTCATCAAGCGTCAAGCGCGCGATCGTGCTCATGTTGTTCGCTCGTTGGTTCGTGTGAACGACTGCTTCCGTCTACGATGCCGGCTCCAGCCACGCGCCGTCCCGCTTATTTTGGCAGGTTGACCGTCCGGCGGCAAGGCACGCTCGTTGGCCTCCAGGCTTTGCCCCGACCGCAATTCAAAGTATTATGAACGAGGTGCATTTGGACTATCTGGCAACGTCGGCCACCGCAATCGTGGTTCGATGATGACGATGGAACGGACGTTTGCTTTAAGCGACTGCGGAAGGAAAAGAAGGTCGCTCCGCGACGATGGAAAGCGGCGATGAATCGCCGCACTCCAAGAATCCCTTTAAGATGAGACACCAAGATGAAATTCTCAGGCACACGCGATATGAAAACCCTCCTTGCCGGCCTGCTGGTGGCGGCGTCGATCTCCAGCGCCGCGGCCGATGAGGAAAACCAAAAGCCCGGCTCGAAAGATTGGCAACTCACGCGCGTCCGCGTCGATGGGCAGAATGGCTTCCGCTCGCCGTGGATTGAAGGTTATTGCTCCAAGCAAAGCGTGGCCGCCGGCGATGCGATCGACATCATGGTCTCCGCCGATCCGCCCCAGCGGTTTGAGATCGAACTGTTTCGCATGGGCTACTACGGCGGGCGAGGCGCCCGGCAGGTGAAAAAACTTGGCCCGTTTGACGGCCGGCCGCAGCCGACGCCCAAGCCGGGTGAAAAAAACCTGCACGAGTGCCAGTGGCAGCCGACCACCTCGCTGACGATTCCCGCTGATTGGTCCAGCGGTGTTTACCTGGGCCGGCTCACGACGTTGCCCAACGATGCAAGCCGCCCTTATTGGCAGAGCTATATCGTGTTCATCGTGCGCGACAATCGTCCGGCCGACATCTTGTTTCAATGCTCTGACAACACCTGGCAGGCGTACAACCGCTGGCCCAACAACTATTCGCTCTATACGCATCCCAAGGACGTGCAAGGCCCCTGGGCCGACGTGAGTTTCGATCGGCCTTACGGCCGCGAAGCCCAGTTCACCGGCGTGGTGAACGACCCCTTGACCGTCGGCTCGGGAGAGTTTTTGCCGCTGGAGTTTCCGTTGGCCTACTGGCTCGAGCAGCACGGTTACGACGTGACTTATTGCTCGAACAGCGACATGCTTTCGCCCGATCGCGGGCTGAAATGCAAAGCCTTCATCAGTGTCGGGCATGACGAGTATTGGGACATTCGCCAATACGAAAGCGTGAAGGCGATGCGCGACGCGGGCGTGAACCTGCTCTTTTTGTCGGGCAATTCCGTTTGCTGGGTGACGCCGTTTCGCCCCAGCGGCGACGGCCGGCCGAACCGCATCATCTTCCGCGGCGGCCCTTATGGCGCCAAGCAAAAGCACGGTCTGTCGCGTGAGAAGGCGCACGGTCCCTTTCCCGAACACGGGCCTGACGACGGCCTGTTGATGGGCGCCCGCAACATCGAGCCGGTGAATGGCGGCGGCGATTGGATCGTGGTCAAGCCTGAGCATTGGATGTTCGCCGGCACCGGCATGAAGAAGGGCGACCGCATTCCCGGCCTGATCGGTTGGGAATATCACGGCGACCCGCCCGACATTGCCGGCCTGGAAGTGGTGGCGGCGGGCACGGCCTGGCAAGGCGGCGTGAATCCGCAGCAGTGGACCGCCACGATCTATCCCGGTCCCAAAGGCAATTTCGTGTTTAACGCCTCGACGATCTTTTGGGCGCAGGCGCTGTCGTCGCCGCCCGGCCACACGTTGCCGTGGTCGCACTGGTCGCGGCCGCACGGCCCCGACGAACGCGTGCAGCGCATCACGAAGAACCTGCTCGATAAGGCGGTGAGCGGCAAAAACTGACGTTTGCGGCCAAGGGTTAGCGTTCGGGCAGGCTGGCCAATCTGACGGAAATACCCAACTCGGAAATGCCGGCTT
Organism: Pirellulales bacterium; assembly: GCA_036379555.1. GTDB lineage: Bacteria > Planctomycetota > Planctomycetia > Pirellulales > JAICIG01 > DASSFG01. The sequence continues at coordinate 9,876 of DASVGM010000020.1, forward strand.
GCTTGCAGGCATTGAGCACCTCGGCCACGCGTTGAAAACGACCGTCGCCGTCGCCGCGCACCAACACGCCGATATCGGCGTATTGCCGCTTCGCTTCCACAAGTTCGCTCGTCAGCGCCTGCAAGCTGGGAACCACCCGCCGATCCATCTCGATGACGCCATCGCGGTAGACGTTGATCGATTTTTTCGCCGGGGCGTTGGTCAGCGCGCCTTGGTCTTTCACCTCGGGCACCTTCAGGTCGATCTTCCGTTCCAGTTCGGTGAACTTGGTCACCGCCATCAAAAACAAAATCAAGCAAAACATGACGTCGATCATCGACGTCAGGTTCAGCGTCGGGGCTTCATCGCGATGGGTTTTGAGGGGCATTTGAAGAGGGAAGAGGGAAGAGGGATGAGGGATGAGGGATGAGGGATGGTTCAGGGTTCAGGGTTCAGGGTTCAGGGTTCAGGGTAAA
>DASVGM010000021.1:0-32098 GCA_036379555.1 Pirellulales bacterium
TGGTCTCATAGTCATGCACGGCGTCGATGAACATCAGGTCAATGGGTGCGCTGAACGACAGCCTGACTTGGCTCGCCAGATCGCCGTCAAAGCAATCGCCAATCATTCGCCGCACCAGCGGATTGGCCCGAAAGGCGTCGCCGTTCAGATCGACGCAGTCGATCGTGACGATTTCCGCCGCGGAGGCCATTCCGCAGTGCTCGACGGCACGCGCCATCGAGAAGATCGACCCGCCGTAGTGCGAGCCGATTTCCAGGATGCGCCCGAAACGCAACTGGGCAACAAGCCCCGTGAGAAAGAAATAGTAGCCACACGGCGTATCGACAAACGGCCCATCCCAGTGCGGGGCGCCGTAACAACAACCGGATAAACCGATCGCCGACGCGGCGTAGTCGTAAGCTCGGTCGACCGCCGTGATTATCTCCGCCTGAGTTGCCATCGGTTGCCAGCGTTGCCGGGTGGAAACGTAAAACGAAAAACATCGTAGACCAAGCGAAGCCGTCACGCAACTTGACGGACGGCCGTTCGAGGCCGTTGATAGCGCCGCGATAAATGATAGGATTGTGTTCCAGTATGGGCACGCTCATTTCCCGCTTGCCCGATTGATGGGCGATTCGCCCTGGTTTCCGTGGCATGAGAAGGATTTGGCGATGAGGCCGATTGCATGTCGATGGCGTTGGGATGAAGATCCCAGAAGTGACCGCGGCGTGTGCGCGCACCCGCAAGTGTACGCGCGGCACAGTCGAGTTACCGCCGCGGTCTGCGCCGCCTGCCGCCACCGCGATTCAGAGGACGCGATTGCCGGGCCACCGCGCGGTGAGAGCGTTAAGGGGCGGGCATTCGCGTCGGAGGAAATACGAGACGCGCGGACTCGGGTTTTCGTTTGGTCGGTCGGCATGACGACGGCGCCCCGCGCGCGGCCGACGCTCGAAAGGTCGCTCAACTCGCTCATCTCCGCCGGCTGGACCACGCCGCGCTTGTTCGCCGAGCCGCATACGCGCTTGCCCGAATCGTCCACGGCGCTGGCGATTTCATGGCGAGACGGCAAACTGGGCGCGTTTCCGAACTGGTATCTTGGCCTCAGCGAACTTTTTCTGCGCGAGCCGCTGGCCGACGCCTATCTCATCTGCCAGGACGACGCACTCTTCGCCGCGGGCTCGCGCGAATACTTGGAGCGAACGCTTTGGCCGGCGGCGGATTTGGGCGTCGTGTCGATTTACACCCCGACGCATTGGAGCAGGAACCAGCCGCGCGGCTTTCACGTCGAAAACCGCGGTTGGGCGAGTTGGGGAGCGCTGGCGTATATTTTTCCCAACCAGTCGCTACGCGCGTTGCTCGCTCATCCATTGCTTTTGCTGCACCGGCGGCACGGCGCCGCGGAGGGAATGCGGAACATCGACTCAGTCGTCGGCGCGTGGTGCGTGGCGGCGGGACTGCCGTATTTCGTCCATGTGCCGAGCCTCGTGCAGCACATCGGAGAAACTTCGACCATTTGGCGCGGCGCCTCGGCCACCGGGCCGCGCCGCGCCGCCGATTTCGTGAAACTGATTGCCTGATTTTGGATTTTTGATTTGGGATTTTGACTTCTGCATTTGTAAAGGGACACGCTCATGGCGGATGAGCCGATTGTTGACGGCGGTGATGCGGAAATTCGGAAGACCACGAAGACGTCTTCGGAATATCGCAAGGCCGAAAGCGAATCGCATGAGGTCGAGCGCGCGGATGATTGCGAAAAGCGCGTCACAGCCAGCGAAACGAACGAAAGCTCGGTCAAGCGCAGCGAGACAGTCGAGATTCGCCGCGGCCGCGGGTCGGGCATCGCTCGGCAACAACCGCCAAGCGGCGGCCCGCTTGAACCGCCGCCCGCAGCGCCCGTGGAAGCGCCCGCCGCGCCAACCGCCGACTTGCCCACGACGCTGCCGGAAAAGCTTTGTCTGGCCATCTCCGGCGTGCGGCCGGAAGGGTGCGCCGAGGCCGCTTTGTTCGATGGCGATTACATTCTCGACCTGGTCGATCGCGACGCTGCGGTTTGTCGCTGGGAAGTGCAATTCGAGCCGCGCGGCCGGCTCTATCGCGCTTCGCTGACCGCCCGTAGCGTAAGCGTCCCGCTTGCGCCGTCCCCCACAGCCGCCGCCACGGCCTCGTTGAGTGCGACGGCGCTCACGCTCGTCGCCGAGTTGGAAGGGGGCGTGCCGGGTCCGCGCTGGAGTGGCGTCGGCGCGCCGTCTTTCGAGCATCCGCTGACGCTCTATCTCGACCCGTCGCTTGCGGGGGCCATTGCCGCCGGCTGCCGCTGGCCGGCAACCGTCGTCGTCGCGCCGATCGATCGCGTGGACATTGTCGAAGGTAGGGTGGGCACTGCCCACCAGCACCCAGAAGATCCCCATTTCCCGACGGCGGTCCCTCCCGCGCGTTACGATATTTCGCCCCGGCCCACCGCCGCCGAACGCGCGGCCTTCAAGGCATTTACAGGCTCCGGCAGCAGCTCATCCTTGTCGTCGTCGAGCAAGTGCGGCGGCATCGACTGCACGACCGATTGCCATTGTGTTTGCAACTGCCCGTGCTGCAAAAACGGCACGCAGGTTCCCATGGCCGCGCCGCAAACCGCCGTGCCCAATAGCCCCATGCACATCCCCGACGTCAGCGGTCGCCCGGTGCGCTATGGCAACGGCGAGATCACGCTGGCCGTCACCGACTTGAGCGCCCTCGGCTTCGGGCTGGATTTCACCCATACGCGCATCTTTTCCAACCGGCTGGCGGATGACACCGATTTCGGCAACGGCTATAATTGGCTGATTCGCGATTTACCTCATTTGGTGGAAATCGGGGCCGATACCGTCATGGTTGTCCGCGGCACACGCTCGACAAATTGGTTTGATCTGATCGACGGCGTTTACGTCGCCCGCTTCGGCACCAAAAACACCCTGACGCACAACCCCGCCTCCGGCACCTTCAGCTTCGCCGTGCCCAACGGGCAAGTGACCACCTTCAACGATTTCGGCTCGCCGTATCCCGGCGTGTTTCAGAGCCAAACCGCCGCCGGCGGGCAAACCATGCAAGTCGTCAGCTACGCCCCCGGCACGGCCTTGCAGATCGGCGAGCTACAACGCAGCAGCACCGCTGGCGGCGTGACGACGATCGAATCGTTCCTTTACACCTACAGCGGCTTCGACATCAGCAGTTTGCTTTGGCGGCGCTCGACCGACGGCGGCGCCACCTGGACGCCGGTGCGGCAGGTTCTCTACACCTATTATGGCGTGTTGAGCACCAACGGCTCGCCGGGCGATCTGGAATCGGCCACCGTGCAAACGTGGGACGGTTCGGCCTGGCAAACCATCGACAACCACTATTATCGCTACTGGACGTACAGCGGCGGCGGCGCGCTGTTGCATTGCCTGAAATACGTGTTGAACAGCGCCAGTTACGACCGCATGACCGCCGCCGGCCTCGATCCCTTCACCGCCGCCGACGCCCAACTGGCCGGCTACGCCGATTTTTATCTTGAGTACGATGGCGAGCGGCACGTCGCGCTCGAAACGACCAACGGCGGGCTGTACACCTTCACGTTCGCCTTCACGACCAACGACAACCCCGCTTATTTCGACGACTACAACTGGAAAACCAAGACCGTCGAAACGCGGCCCGATGGCGGCACGGTGACGGTTTACTCCAACTACGTCAACGACGTCATTCTCAAGCAGCTTGCCAACGGCGGCGACCGCTGGATTGAGGCGGTCAGCTTCAACGCGAGCGCCGACGTGGCCTGGTACGCCCATCCCTCTGCGGTTTCGGGCTACGACGACACGCAAAACAACTTGGCGATTCAGTACAACGCCACGAGCGGGCTGTTCCGCCTTTACACGTACTTTGGCGCAGCCGCGCCCGGCTACGTGCAAAGCGAATCGCTCCGCCAGGGCACGTCCGGCACGCCGGTTTTGCTTCACGAATATCAATACACGCAAATCACGGCGGGCGGCGTGACGATCTACCCGACCGTCGCGGTGACGGCATATCGCGACGACGCCGGCACGCAGCCGTTGGTGACCAGCCTGGGTTACATGTTCTTCCCCGGCACGACGGCGGTTCAAGAGCGCACGACAACTTGGCCGGTCGTGCCCGCCGATCAGAACGGATCGGGCATCGCCGAAACGCGCAGCCAGCAATTCGACCAATGGGGCAATGCGGTTTCGTTCACGGACGAGCGCGGCGTGGTCACGAACTTCACGGTCGACGTCGTCACCGGCGGTCTGTTGCAGCGCATCGACGACGCGACGGGCATGGCGCTCATCACCGACTTCACGATTGACAACTTGGGACGCCGCACGCAATCGCTCGGTCCCTGGCACACGATCGACATTGCCGGTGTGGCCACGCCGGTTCGCACCGCCGCCTGGCAAGTCTATCAAGACGCCATCAACCAAATCTGGAGCGCCCAAGGTTACGCCCTGGAGGATGGGCCTCCTGGCCCGTCCAGTCAACAACGTGACGGCCTGGGAAGGCCATCCTCCGGGGACGCCTTCGTCTTAATCAACCCCGTCTCCATCACCATCACCGACAGCGACAACAACGTCACCGACCAAATCCAAGCCATCCGCTCGACGACCTCCGGCCCGCTCCTGCCGACCGACACTTTCCCGCAAACCTCTTGGACTCGTTGGACGCACAACATCTTCAACGACAACGACCAGCGCACGGCCACGCAGATATACTACGCCATTCCCGCCAGCGGCGGCGGCACGCGCGGCGTCAACTACAACGAAACGGACTTCGGCTTCGACTCCCTCGGCCGTCCCAATCGCGTGTCCAACGGCGGCGGCACGATCACGCGCACGGTCCACGACCCGCGGAACCTGCCACTTTCGATCTGGGTGGGCACAAACGACACCGGCGCCGCCGACACCGATCCCTCCGGCGTCAGCGCATTTCTTCCTCTCCCTCCGGGAGAGGGCCGGGGTGAGGGCGCTTTGCCTGCCAGTAACGGCAATAACATGGTCGCCGTCCAAATCAACGAATTTGACGGCAACGCATCCGGCGGCGACGGCAATCTCACCTTGCAAACCCTCCCCGTCGATGCCAACCCCGCCAACAACCGCGACACCGCCTTCGCCTACGATTGGCGCAACCGCCAGATTCAAACGACGGCCGCTCAGGACTGGTATCAAGTCAACACCCTCGACAATCTCGACCGCGCCATCCTGGTCCAGCAATACTCACAGGCGACGAACACACTTATTCGCCAGAACAGCACCAACTTCGACAATCGCGGTCGGGCCTATCAGAGCTTGCGCTACGGAGTCGATGACAACACCGGCGCTGTCGGCAACGTCTTAATCGGCAACACTTGGTTCGATCCGGTAGGCAACGTCTTGATGACGTTGCCGGCCGGTTCGCAAGCCTTCACAGCATCGACCTTTGACGCCCTCTCGCGCCAAACCGTGCAATACGTCGGCTTCTACTCCCCTCTCCCTCCGGGAGAGGGCCAGGGTGAGGGTGGCTCGAGTACTGATACGCCCACCTACGCCCAGGCCCTCGACATCTCCGGCGCCACGATCGTCGAACAAACCGAAACGCTCTTCGACGCCGCCAGCAACTCCATCCAAACCACGTTCCGCCAGCGTTTCCACAACGCCACCGGCCTTGGCCCGCTCACACAACCTGGCGGCACGCAGCCGCAAGCTCGCGTCACCTATGCGGCCATGTATCCCGACGGCATCGGCCGCAGTCAAGCCGTGGCCGATTATGGCACCAACGCCGACGTTCCGCTGACGCGTCCCGACACCATCCCCGCAAGCTCCACCGCCGTTCACGTCGCACTCACGCTTTACAACAATCGCGGCGAACCCTATCAATCCATCGACCCGATGGGCATGGTCGATCAAACCACGCTCGACGACGCGGGCCGGCGCACCCAACTCATCCGTAATTACCAATCGGGCCAGCCCAGCACCGGCGACGTGAATGTCACCGTCGGGTGGACCTACACGGCTGACGACCAAACGGACACGATGACGGCGATCAACGCCGCCACCGGCAACCAAACGACCTCCTTCGTCTACGGCGCCACGCTCGGCACTTCCGACGTGGCGCGCAACGACGTGCTTTCCTCCACCGTCTACGCCGATCGCGGCATGGTCAGCTATCTCGTCAACCGCCAAAGCGAGCGCAAGCAACTCACCGATCAGAACGGCACGGTCCATGCCTACGGCTTTGACCTTCTAGGCCGCGACATTTCCGATGGCATCACCGCGCTCGGCGCGGGCGTTGACGGTTCCGTGCTCTGCATCGGCCGCAGCTACGAAGTCCGCGGGAATCTCGAACACGTCACCAGCTTCTCCGACGCGGCGGGTACGAACGTCGTCAACGACATTCTTCGCGTCTACAATTCCTTCGAGCAATGCGTCAACGAATATCAAGAGCACAACGGCGCGGTCAACACAGCAACCTCCGTCGCGGTCGGCTATCAATACGCCGACGGCTCGGCGAACACGATCCGCCAAACCGGCCTCGTCTATCCCAACGGCCGCGTCATCACGCTCGATTATGGAACAGGCGGCGGCATCGACGACGCCCTTAGCCGCGTGGCGAACCTGATTGACGATGACGGCACCAACCTCGTCAGCTACACGCGTATCGGCGTGGACACCTTTGTCCAGCAGGTTAGCGCGCAGCCGCAAATCGCCTGGTCGCTCATCAACGGCGATGGCATCGATCCCTACACCGGACTCGACCAATTCAACCAAGTCGCCGACAACCGCTGGTACAGCACTGCCACCAGCGCCGATCTCGACCGCATCCAGCACGGCTACGACCTCGCCGGCAACCGCCTCTACCGCAAGAACACCGTCGCGGAAGCCGCGGGCGTTTATCTCGACGAGCTTTACGCCTACGACGGGCTTTATCGGCTCGGGCGGCTCGACCGCGGCCAACTCAACAGCACCAACACCGGCATCGTTTCGGGCACGGAAGATCTTACGCAAGCCTGGGTGCTCGACGCCACCGGCAACTGGGCGACCTTCAACCAGGCCGACACCGGCGGAAGTTGGTCGCTTGAGCAAACGCGCACCGCCAACGCCGCCAACGAGATCACCGGTATCTCCGGCGGCGGCTGGGTCGTGCCGGCGTACGACGCGGCCGGAAACGCCGTCGAGATGCCGCAATCGAACGCACCAGCAACGCCTAATGAGGCAACCTATGACGCCTGGAACCGCATTGCCGCCGTATCCAGCGGCGGATCGGCAGTCCAGCAAAATGCTTACGATGGCTTCAATCGCCGCGCAACAAGGCTCGTGTCCGGGGCTCTCCGCAATTGTTATTCTTCACTCAACTGGCAATCACTTGAAGAACGTCCTGGTGGGCCTTCATCGGCCGACCAGCAGTTTGTCTGGGGTGTCCGATACATCGATGACCTCGTTCTCCGCGACCGCGGCACCGAGCGCTTCTACGGAATGCAGGATCCAAACTGGAACTTGACCGGCATCGCCGGTCCCGTCGGGACGGTACTTGAGCGTTACGGCTATGCCGGATACGGCAAGCCTAATTACATGAGCGGTGCTTTCTCAGCATTGCCCTCGTCGGTCTACGACTGGGAGACGCTTTTTGCTGGCTACCACTGGGACGTCTCCGCAGGATGGTATCATGTGCGACATCGGGTGTTTCACCCGGTCCTCGGTGTTTGGACGACACGCGACCCGCGTTTTTACATGAACGGGCCGAATCTTTACCAATACGCTCTCGCTTCACCGTTATTATTTACGGATCCAAGCGGAACGGCCGCCCAAGTAACAATCGTGCTTGGACCGGTTGTCGTCCTACTCGCCGCCGTTCTAGCGTGCGCGCGTCCACAATACACGATTGCGATGCGCGATTTCGGAGGGAGAAGCGATAAATACCGGCATTGCTGGGTATCCTGTCGCATCGGCAAGACTTGTGGCGGACTTCTCGCTGAGTATGCGGGATTGGCAAAAGAAGCGCGCGACCGAGCGGTTGCCATTTATTGCGACAACTTCCCTAATGATCCAGTGTGCCAGGGTGGGCACGGCGATTTCTGGGACTCGATTGAAGACATTGCCGCAAACCAAGCCTGTCTTTATTGGGAGGAATTCATCTTCGGGGCGTGCGGAGGGTGGGTTGGCAGTATTTTCCGAGAGACCTGCGAGGACTGCTGCGACCGTGCGTTTCCGTTATAATGCCTTGGCGCTGTTTACATGGCTGGCGTTCGCGGGAGCGCTAATTACGCAGTCAGCGGAGGTGTTCGTGAATTTGGACAGTGAGCCTTTTAGACCGTGTCCGGCGAGCGCCGTCAGAATCACACCCGAGGGATCGCCATGCGCAGGCGCCGTCGCGGAAGGATCGGTACGTATTGCCGTCAACGTGTGGGCTATGGCCGGAAATACACCTTTTTTCGACACCATTTCGATAGTGTTGACCGCCGTCGGACTTCTTTGCCTGATGGCATTAAGATCGAACCGGGCCAGATAAGCGGAATCGCCTCGTTTCCTACCGAGCGGTCACCCGGTGCGCTATGGCAACGGCGAGATCACGCTGGCCGTCACCGACTTGAGCGCCCTCGGCTTCGGGCTGGACTTTACCCATACGCGCATCTTTTCCAACCGATTGGCGGATGACACCGATTTCGGCAACGGCTATAATTGGCTGATTCGCGATTTACCTCATTTGGTGGAAATCGGGGCCGATACCGTCATGGTTGTCCGCGGCACACGCTCGACAAATTGGTTCGATCTCATCAACGGCGTTTACGTCGCCCGCTTCGGCGCAGCCTTACTCCCTCTCCCTTCGGGAGAGGGCCGGGGTGAGGGCGGTTTGCAGCGGTATCCGGGCGACGAGGCGATTGAGCACCGTAGCCCTCACGCTCCGCGTGGGGAAACGCACCACGCGGAGCGTGGTGCCTACGGTGGATTTACTGCCGGCGTCTTGCCCACCTATTACCTTCCCACCTACGCCCAGGCCCTCGGCATTTCCGGCGCCACCATCGTCGAGCAAACCGAAACGCTCTATGACGCCGCCAGCAACTCCATTCAAACCACGTTCCGCCAGCGTTTCCACAACGCCAGCCGCCTTGGCCCGCTGACCGAGCCAGTGTTTTTGTCGACGAACATCAATCTCCGGGGTTCGCTCCACCAGGCGGTGCGCCCTCAAACCTACTCACGATTGTCGCACACCGGTGAAGTCCGTCTGGTCTGAATGGAAAACGAACGGCGGCATGTTTCATTCTGACGAGATTGAAAAATCCAACCGCCCCAGCAGGCGCAAAAAACCATCCAAAATCGTCAGCGGGTGAGGCGGCCAGCCGGGAATGAACAAGTCCAGCGGCAACAGCGACGCGGCGCCGTCGTGTGTCTCGTCATGCCCGCGAAACACCCCGCCGCTGATGGCCTCGGCGCCCACCGCGATCACCAGCTTGGGAGCGGGAATCGCCTCGTACACTTCCAAGAGGGCCGCACGCATGTTCTCACTCACCGGACCTGTCACCACCAGCCCGTCGGCATGACGCGGCGAGGCCACAAACTGGATGCCAAACCGCGCCAGGTCGAAAACCACCGTGCTCAGCACGTTCAAATCGGCTTCCGACGCCCCCGAACCGCCCGCGCACACCTGCCGCAATTTGAGCGACCGGCCGAACAGGCGGCGCGTTTGCTGATCCAGCGCCTCGGCCAGCTTCAGCGTCTGGCCATCGTACAGCAGGTCTTCACGGGTTCGCGTGGCCAGTCGATAGTCGGAACTATATTGAATCGCCCCCTCAGGACAGGCCTCGCTACATTCGGTGCAAAACAGACAGCGGCCCAAATCCAATTGAAAGCGGCTGCCGTCGGTGCTGATGGCCTCGGTCGGGCAAGCCTCAGCACATTCGCGGCAACCTGCCGGGCATTTCGATGCCTCGACGATCGGCAATCCGCGGAAGCGGTCGGACAGCGCGGGCGCCGGGCCGGCCGGATAGCTTATGGTCCGCTGCCCTTGCCGCCAACGCGCCCGAATGACTTGCCACATGGTTGCTCCTTAGAGGTCGTGCCCGCAGTACGAGAGATTGAAGCTCTTGTTACACAGCGGAAAGTCCGAAATTTGCTGATCGCGCAGCGCCAGCGCCAGCCCGGTCCAATTATGAAACGACGGATCGACGATTTTGTAGCGCGCGAATCGCCCCCGCTCGTCGGTCAGCGCAACATGGCAAATCTGCCCGCGCCAGCCCTCGACCAGCGACACCGCCAAACAGTCGGGGCGCAGGGCCGCGGGCGTCAGGCGATGCGGCCCGCTGGGCAAGGTTTGCAGTTGTTCGCGAACGAAGGCCGCCGAGCGTTGAATTTCCAGCCAGCGAAGATACGCACGGGCGAAGACGTCGCCCGTGGTCATGGTCGAAATCGGTATCTGCGCGAAGCGAAAAATGCCGGCGGGAAAGTCGCCGCGAACATCGACCGGCACGCCGCACGCCCGCGCGGCCGGGCCGACCATGCCCAGCGCCAGGCAGTCGTCGCGCGTAACGCCGCCGACGCCTTCAAACCGCGCCTGCACCGAGGTTGCGTTCCAAAGCAGTTCCACCGCGCCTTTCAGGTCGGCGAGCGCCCGATCCAATCGATCGAGCGCCTGCGCTCGCCGCGTCTCTTCAATATCAAAGGTCACGCCGCCGGGCCGCACCATCGCGCGTCCAAAGCGACTGCCGCAGACGAGCGCCGTCAAGTTGAGAAAATCGCCGCGGATGCGGCCGCAGTACGAGGCGGTGGGTAGAAATCCGACGTCGCCCGCCAAGGCCCCCAAATCGCCGGTGTGATTGGCCAACCGCTCCAGTTCAAGCATCACACCGCGCAAGGCGTCGGCGCGCAGCGGAATCGACGTGGCCGACAGCGCTTCGACGGCTTGGCAATAAGCGCTCGCATGGCCGATCGACGAGTCGCCCGAGGTGGCTTCGATGGCGTGAATTGTGCGCTTGCCGGGACCGCCGATGAGGGAGCGTTCGACGCCGCGATGCGAGTATCCCAGCGAAATCTCCAGGTGCAAAACCTGCTCGCCGTGGCACTGAAAGCGAAAATGCCCCGGCTCAATGACGCCGGCATGCACCGGGCCAACCCCCACCTCATGGATTTCGTCTCCCTCGACGCGATAAAAATCCATCACGCCGACTTCGATCGGCTCGTTCTCAGCGCGGCCCCAGGCGTCGTGGCCGGGCCGGTAAGAATGATGAAAACGAACCGGCTTCAGCCACGGGTGTCCCGCGGGCCGCACGCCAAACTGCTCGGCGATCTCGCGTTCAAACAAATAGACTTGCGGGCAATCGGGAGTGAACGAATCGAAGGCGTCGCGCTCCAACCGCGTCTGACTGACGAGCAGCGTCGCGCGATGAGCGTCGCCCAAGACCGCATGGAGAACGACGGCGCCGTCGGCCGCCGCGTCGGCGAACAAGGCGGCGACCGTTTTGCCCCGCCGCACCGCTTCGATCACTGCTTGGCGGAATTCCGCGAATGGCAGCAGGGGGATTTCACGGCGCGGCAGCGCCTGGGCGTTATGCAACGCCGCGAAACGGCGATCGTCGGTCATCGGCGCACCTCCAACACCGCCGCCGCTTCTCGCAACAGCGACTCCACGGGCGCCGGCACGTAAATTCCAATGCCCAGCAGCAGCGCCAGAAACAACACGATGGGAACGCTGGTATTGAAACGGTCGCAAAAACCCGTCTGGCCGGCCTCTGGGCCGGGCTCGCCTTGCACCACGGCCAGCACCGTCGAACCCATGCCGATGAACACAATGGCCAGCAAGGCGAGAAACGCCGCCACCAGCAGAAACCGGCCGTCACCCATCGCCGCGTTGATAATCGTCAATTCGCTCACAAAGGGGCCAAACGGCGGCGAGCCGGTGATTGCCAAAAAGCCGGCCGCGAACACCGCCGCCGAGACTGGCGCCACGCCGAGCGCGCCGCGCACGCTGTCGGTGAATTTGCTGCCGAACGCGCGATGCAGATTGCCGGCCGACAAGAACAGCGCCCCCTTGGCCAAGGCGTTGTTGATGACGTGCAGCAACGCTCCATACACCGCCAGGCCGCCAATGCCGACGCCCAGCACCAACACGCCCATGTGCTCGACACTCGAATAGGCAAGTAGCCGTTTCAAGTCGCGTTGCCGGGCCATGAAGATAGCCGCCACGGCCATCGACAAGAGGCCGACGACGACCATCATCTCGCGGCTGAACTCGGCCGCCGCGCCTGCCTGGCAGATGCGATAAATTCGCAGAATGGCCAGAAACGCGCAACTGGTCACGCCGCCGGCCATCAAGGCGCCCACCAAGCCGGGCGCCTCGCCATAAGCGTCGGGCTTCCAGGTGTGCATCGGCGCCAGCCCCATCTTGGTTCCATAGCCAATCAAGAGCAAAACGAACGCCGCATGCAGCCAGGGGGACGAAAGCCGGCCGGCGTCGGCGACGAGTTGCTCGAACAACAATGTTGATTCCAAACCGACCGCCAACGAGGAGTAGGCCAGAAAGAACGAGCCGAACAGCGCCAAGGCGATGCCCACCGAACTGATCAACAGATATTTCCACGTCGCTTCAAGCGAACGGGCGTTGCGGTTGAAATACAACAGCGGGGCGCTGACCAGCGTCGTCGCTTCAACGGCCACCCACATCAGCCCCAGATGGTGCGCCAGCGTTACCAGCGTCATCATGGCCAACGTGCAGAAACAGTTGGCGCAAAAAACACGGTTCGGCCGGTCGCGGCGCAGGGCGAGATAACCGGGAGCGTACAGCGAACACAGAAAGAACTGCACGCTCACCACCGCCAGCACCACTTTGCCCGGCGCGTCGAGCAGCAGCCAGTCGTTTAGCCCGGACACGCCCGCCGCGCCGGGCGCGGGGAAAACCACCGCGAACACCATCGCGAGCTGCGCCAACGCCCCCAGGGGCAGCAGCCACGGCCGCCAACGATCCCACGGGCAGGCGAAGCACGCCGCCGCCATCAACAGCGGAAAACCGATCAGCAAATACGCCATCGTTCATTCCTTCAATAACTCAAGATTCGCGGTGCTCGTCGACGCGAACTCGCGACTGATCTGATGAATGATGATGCCCATCACGAAGACGCCGGTGAACAGATCGAGCAGCACACCGATCTCCACCAGAAACGGCATCGCCTCCAAGAGCAACATGCCGAACAGAAAGATGCCGTTCTCCAGCAGCAGATACCCCAAGACCTGCATGATGGCCTTTCGGCGCGAGGTGAGCAGGAGAAAGCCGGTCCAAGCGGTCGAGAGCGAGGCGGGCACAAAGAGCGATTCGGCGTGCCCCGCCGCCAGAGGCAGCGTGTCGGAAAAGGCGAGGGCCAGGCCAGTGCCGATGGCGCCCAGCAAGAGCGAGTTGGTAAAACCGACCACCGGCGCGATCTCATGCTGGATTTCAGCCTCGCGCATCGCGTGGTGCAGCAAACGCGGAATCACCACGCCCTTGAGGCCGACGGAAACCAACGCCAGCAACACGCCGCCCAACTCAAACTGGCCGTGAACAAAAAGCGGAAACAGGCCGATGACCACTCCCTGCGCCGCGACCGCGGTAATCACCGCGCGAATGCGGCTCACTCCCAGCGCCACGAAGTTCAACGCCAGCACGACGATCAACAGCAAATCCATCACCTGATGCATCGCGTCACCTCACCAACAAAATGGCGCCAAATGCCGAGAGCAAACACGCCGCCAGCAGAAGCACCGGCGATTGCGGCATCCGCAGCCGCGCCATGATTGATTCCACCACGCCGACGACGGCCGCAACGCCCAACAGCCCGGCGACAAAAACCGCGCCGTCAAGCCACGCCCAACCGGAACGCACCGGCACGGCCAACTGCACGACGAGCGCCGCGAAAACAAAAAGCTTGAGCGCAGCGGCATAGAGAATCACGCCCAGCGCCGGGCCGCTGTGATCGAGCACCATGACCTCGTGAATCATGGTCAGTTCCAGGTGCGTGTTCGGATCGTCAAAAGGAATGCGCGAGTTTTCGGCCAACAAAACAATCAGCCAGCTCAAAAGCACCAAGGCCAACGTCGCCCCGGCGGCACCCCAATGCGTTGCGACGGAGCCGCCCAACATGCACGACAAGTGCAACGATCCGCTCAGCCGAGCCAAAACCAGCAAGCCCAGCAACAAGGCCGGCTCCGCCAGGCAGGCGAAGGTCATCTCGCGCGCGGCGCCCATGCCTTCAAATGGCGAGCCGGTATCGAGCGCCGCCAGCGCCGTGAAGAAACGCCCCAGCCCCAACAGCAGCGTGAGCACCACAAAATCACCCGTGAACGAGATAGGCGGCTCGGCGCCGGGCAGGGGAATGATCAGCGCGGCGAGCACGGCCGCCACCAGTCCGGCGGCAGGGCCGGCGAGAAAGACCCAGGTGGCCGTCGCGCTCAAAACAGTTCCTTTGCGCAGCAGTTTCAGCAAGTCGTAATACGGTTGCAGCAACGGCGGGCCGGTGCGGCCGGCGAAGAGGGCTTTGGTCTTGTTGATTGTGCCCAGCAGCAGTGGCGGAATGGCAAACGCCAGCGCCAGACTTGCGGCATCGAAAACGGTGAGCTGCTTCAACATCGAGAATTAAATGACCTCGCCAAGGTTTCTCAGGCAAGATGGCTGGGGCGTTAAAAAATTGACGTGTAAGAGGCTATCGGAAAACTCGTCGTGGGGCGGGCCGCCGGCCCGTCTGGAAGCGAAAGACGGCTCGGCGAGCCGCCCCACGATACGCCGCCGCGCAATTGGACCCACGCCAGGGCGGCGACCACCGCCAGCAGCATATAGACAAGATAAACGCGGATGCTCCCCTGTTGCAAAAAACGCAGGTGGGCGAAGAGATCGGCCACACGATGAAACAGCGGCTCGTAGACGTTTTCTTCGAGTGCGTCGGGACACCGCGAGGCAAGCTCCGTCGGTTCGGGAAACAATCCGCGAACATCGGTTCGTTTCACCCGCGATTGAAGCGGTCGAGGCAGCAGGCGATCGGCCGCGTAGGCCGCGAACGAGCTGCCGGTGTATTGCATTCGCGGGCTGGGCCGCGGATAGGCACAGCCCCAAGTGCCGCGCTTGGCCTTCCGCGCCTGGCGACATGCGAACATCAAGCCCGTCGCCACCGCGCCGATACTGGCCAGTGTCGCGACGTTGATCGTGGCCAATGTCGATAGCGGCGTGAGCGCTTCGGCGCTGAAGAGTGTCTCGCCGGCGGCGGCTCCCAGGATTTGACCGATCGCGGGCGACAGCAGTTGCGCCGCCCGATGCGGCCAAATCGCCACGGCCAGGCAGAGCAAAACAAGAACTACCTGCGGCCCAACGAGCATCGCCGACGATTCGTGCGCGTGGCCGGCGGCATCGCCGCGCGGCGAACCGAGCAGGGTGATGCCGATCAACCGCACGAATGCCAGAGCCGCCAGCGAGCCGATCCAAGCCAGCGCGCCCAGCGCCAAGAGCGCGGCCAAGCCTGGCCCGTTGGCGGCGGCCAAAGCGGTGTTCGCCAAGCCGAGGCAGATCAGATATTCACTGATAAAACCGTTCAACGGCGGCAGCCCGGCCATGGCCACCGCGCCCAACGTCATGGCGCGAGCGGTCCACGGCATGCGCTTCATCAATCCGCCGAGCTGCTCGATATCGCCGGTCGCCGTCGCGTGCAGCACGCTGCCGGCGGCCAGGAACATCAGCCCTTTCATCATGGCGTGATTCCAAACGTGCATCAATGCGGCGGCCATGCCCAGCGTCGCCACGACGGGCGAGCGACTGGCCATGCCCCACAATCCCACGCCCAGCGCCAGCGCGATCAGGCCGATGTTTTCGATGCTGGAATAGGCCAAAGCGCGTTTCAGATGCCGCTGTTGCGCGGCTAGCGATACACCCACCGCCGCGGTCACCAGGCCGATAGCGCCGAGCGCCGCGCCCCACCACGGGGCCGGCAGGCCAACAATGGTGACAACCCGTAGCAAACCGTAGACGCCCAGCTTTATCATCACGCCCGACATCAGCGCTGAAACATGCGAGGGGGCCACGGGATGAGCCTCCGGCAACCAGACATGAAATGGCACGAAGCCGGCCTTCGCTCCAAAGCCGGCGATCGCCAGCAAGAACGCCGCCGCCGCCACGCCCGGTGCGAGTGCCGGCAGACCAACGGCCAGATCGAAATCGAGGCGTCCCGCCTGACTGCCCAACAACGTAAACATGGCGACGAGGCAAGCCATTCCCAGGTGCGTGGCGACCAGGTAAATCCAGCCGGCTTTTCGCACCGCGGGCTTTTCGTGCTCGAACGTCACCAGAGCGTAGGCGGCCAGCGACATGACCTCCCAAGCCATGAGAAACAGCGTCGCCGAGCGGGCGATGACCACCAGTTCCATCGCCGCGACGAAGAGATTGAAAAAGAACCACGGCGGCCCGAGCGATTTTCGCCGGCGGTAATCGAGCAGGTAAGCTGCTCCATAGATCGCCGCCAACGCCGACAGCGCGAGAACGGGCAGCAGGAAGCACGCGCTCAGCGCATCGACTCCCAGGCGGAGCGTGCCATGCGTGGCGTCCCATTGCATATTGAGAGGGTCGGGCGACGAACCGAGCAGCACGCGCCACGTTGGACCAAGGGCCAGCAAACACCCCGTCACCGCGCCGCCGGCGCCGATGAACGTGGCGACGCGCGGCCAGCGCCCGACCATGACCGCACCCAGGCCGGCGATAAGCTGCGCGCCGATCGCCCACAACCAAATCTCCATCCTACGTCGCCGCCTTTCGCGCACCAACGGCCGCCAGGCCCGCCTCGATCCGTCGCAGCTCTTTAAGAATCTCGTCGCGCGCCGCGTGACGCGCGAGCGCCTGCCGCAAACCGGCGTCGTGCAAAGCGTAGGACAGCCGCGAGATGAGTTGCAAATGCTGGCGCGCCGTCGGCGAAATCAGCGAGAACAGCACATCGACCGGTTGGCCGTCGAGCGCGCCGAAATCGACCGGCCGCTCAAGAAAGCAAAGTGTGATCCGCGGCCGCTCGACGTCGAGCACGACCGGATTGCGCACGTGCGGCAGGGCAATGCCATTGCCCACGGCTGTCGAGGCCATCGCTTCACGGGCCAAAAAGAGTTGCAACAATAGATCGCGATCAATCGCATCCGGCAGCGGCAACGCCTGAACCAGCGCTTGCAAGGCGGATCGCTTATCGGCGGCGCTCAGCTTAAAAACAATGCCGCCCGACTCAATCGCGGCGACCAGGTCGGGGGCCGCATCGCCCGGCGCGGCGTCCGCGGCGAACAATTCGGCCGAGACGCGAACCTGATGGGCCGTGGCCCATTCCAACACTTCGGCGCGGTTGAAACGATGCCGCCCGCCGACACGATGAGCGGGCAGGCCGCGCTCTTTAATCCAGCGCGCAACCGTGGCCTCAGTCACACTGAGAAACTGACCGACCTCTCGAACCGTTAACTGCATCGAAGCGAAACACAGAGCACGACCAAGAGATGCATTCTACACGCGCCGGCGCTGTACGGCGAGTGCAACTCTTCGCGACCAACGCCCGTGACACGTCGCAAACGCCCCCGGCAAGCGCAAACAGCCCCTGCCCGGCCTGCGCATCATGCTCGACTTTGAGACGATGTTGCCCGCGCCCCTCTTCCCGATTTTGCCCCGCTTGGCCGCCGTAGGCGGCCAAGCGGGGCAAAATCGGAGAGGGGTTGGTGGCAAACCCCTCGTGTAGACAGCCAACGTGAAACTCCCTCGGGCAAGCCGAGGGCATCGTCCGCTACCGTCGCTGAATGTCGAGTTGCCCCCTTAATCTCGTGACATTAGGGCTTGCCTGTGGCGCCTCAACGGTCGTTCGCGCAAGCCGGGCCGCGGCAACCGATTACGGCCAGAATTCTTAAACGGCATTGGCGGCGTCGATGATTTGACTGAGGTGGAGGCCGCCATGCCTTATCCCACTCCGCTGCAGGGAATTCAGAACAAGATTCGCGTGTACGATCCCAGCGGCCGGCAGATTCGGGAGGTGACGCTGACGCAGGACTTTTTGTAGGCTGGCCAAAAACCTGCTATACTGGTCGCAGTAAACGAGCGATGCGACTATTGACTTACAACATCCACAAGGGCATCGGCGGCCGAGACCAGCGTTATCGGCTCGACCGCGTGTGTGACGTGATCGAAGAGGAGAATCCGGATTTGCTGTGCCTGCAAGAGGTGTCGCAGCAAGCCCGGCGTTGCGGGCACGACGACCAGGCCCGTCTGCTCGTCGACTACTTCCACGCCGTGGGGCACATTTATCAGCGCAACCATTGCCGCGGCAACGGCGGCTATGGAAACTTGATTGTCTCCCGCTGGCCGCTGGTAAAACACCATCAAATCTCTTTACGGTTCGGCGACCGCAAACTGCGCGGCGCGCAAATGGTGGTGGTCGATACGCCCGAGGGCCCGTTGCATCTGGTGAACTGGCACCTGGGCCTGGCTGAAGTGGAACGTCGCTGGCAGGTTGACCATTTGCTGACGCACGCTTTATTTCGCGAATCGGCCGATTTGCCCACGATCATCGCCGGCGACACCAACGATTGGCGCAATACGCTGGCGCACGGCTCTTTCGCCGCGCATCACTTCCAGACATCGACCGCGCCGCCGTCGCGGTTTCGCACCTTTCCGGCCTGGATGGCCCTGGGCGCGCTCGACAAGGTGTTTCATCGCGGCGACATTTCGGTGCGTCACGCGCGCGTCATTTCCAGCCATCTCGCGCGTCGAGCCAGCGACCATCTGCCGCTGGTGCTTGATTTTCATCTGCAAGCGTAGCGCCGCTAGTCTTCATAAACGGTGCGGCGGCGACGGCGATAATATGACTGACCAACGCGGTTGATGCCGCCGTAGCCTTCGCCGTCTTCGCGGATGATTCGCCCGGCGAGCAGTCGGTAAAAGAACAACAGGATGAAGGCGCCGCCGGTGGCGATGGCAAAGCCAAGCACGCTCAAAGCGCGCCCCTGATAGCTCGGAAAGAAAAACAAGAGCGTACCCGAACCAATCACACTGCCGCCACAGCCCAACAGCAGCGTGACGATCGGGCCGCCGGGGTCGCGGCCGGGCATGATCGCTTTGGCGATCAGGCCGGCGAGCATGCCAAAACCAATCCACACGAGTACGTTATTGGCCGCTTGATGTAGTGTCTGGGTTGCTTCTGGTGACATGTCGCAAAAACTCCTGGAAAAAAAATGCCCGCGCTGTCCCGGCGCCCAGGATGGCCTGGTGAAAGGCCGTCCGAGCGCCAGGCAGCGGCGGGCGCCGTCCCCCCGTGGCGAATCGCCCTTTTGGCGGCGGCGGTCGTTTGCCGACCGGCATCGCTTGGCCAAAACCATCGCCCGACGAAACTTGGTAGCGGCGGGGTTGTGGAGGACCAATCAACCGTCCGCCGCCAGGTGAACTTTAAGGCCCGGCGTCAGGCGGCGCCGGAACCACGCCGGCTCCCGCCGGTGGACCGGCCGGAACCATGGGGCCGGGGCCGGGGCCGGGGGCTGGCGCGGCCGCGCCAGGTCCGGCACGCATTTGCTCTTGCTTAAACGCCTTCATGGCCGCGGCTTCGCGAGTCAACTTAAACTCAGGCCCCGCGGGAAAATATTGCACGTCGTCCGATTGCCAATAAGGGCTGGGCAGCGTTTGGCCGCCAATGCTCATTTGGCAGCCGGAGAGTCCTAAGACCGCGGCCAGGCCCAACCCGGTGAAGAGTCGCTGTTTGGCGAGCAACTGATTCGCTGACAACCACATCGTCCGTTTCTCCAAAAAGCCGAAGCCGCTGATCGCGCCTTCCATTGGCATTGAAACCATCCAACCATCAAAGTCCGCAAGGGCGGCATAATCGGACACGCACCTTATCGGCGGTCGCGTGGTGAGGACTTCACAAATGTTTTGCGGTTTGGGCGGGGTAGGGTTCAGGGTTCAGGAATTACCAGTGCTGCCCGTGCCGGCCGGGCCACCACTTCCAACCAGGATAACCCTCGCCGTAATACGTGTAGTAAATGTAGCCGTTGCCCACATTGCCCGGCCCCAAGACATTCTGTGGATAGCCGAATTTGTAGGCTCGATAAGGCGCCGGATAGCCGTTATACCCATAGCCAAAGCCACGATAGGCGCCGCTGCCTCGCATGCCGTAACCACCCCATTTTGGCGCGCTGTGCGCGTCCCAGCCGTAGCCTTTGCCGGGCCAATCGGAGGTGCGGTAATAATGACTTAGCTTGGTGGCGCAGTGCGCCGGCTTCGCGCCGAAAATCGGCGGCGGTTCGTGCTTCGCTCCCCAGGCCGACGCCGCGGCGATGGCCCAAACCACTGCCGCCAGAACCGAGCTTCGCATCGCGCGTTCCCTCCGTATCAGCCATCAAAGCACCACCGCACATCCACGCTTCATAGTAATGTTCGCCCGGCTAGAGGATGGTTCCACGTTTTTTTCCGCACGGCAGGCACTTGTTGCCCAGCCTCGCCAGTTTCTCAGGCGGCGCATTCGACGGTTTCGTCGTCTATTTCGGCGGCGTCGGGGTGACGGCCGGGAAGGTCGTCTGAATACCAACGCTCAAGCGCCGCCAGCCAATCGGCCGGCTCGCGCACCGAAATGAAAGCGTCGCGCACCTCCAGCGGACACGGATGCAGCCGCGCGTATTTGATGCCAAACTTACGCATCTGACGGCCGGCCACCTGCGGGCCATAAATCTCCAACGCCAGGCGGTAGTGCTCGCGAATCACTTCACGCTGTTCGGGCAAACGCGGCGGTTCGCCCAGCGGCAAGCCGGCGGCCAGGTCGCGCACTTGCCGGAAAATCCAAGGGTTGCCAATCGCGCCACGGGCCACCGTCACGCCATCGACGTTTGTTTCGGCGAACATTCGCAGGCAATCGTGCGGCGTGAACAAATCGCCGCTGCCCAGCACCGTGCGGCCGCCGGCATGCCGCTTCACCTCGGCCAGAAACGCCCAGCGGCTCGGCCCGATGTAACGCTGCTGGACCGTGCGGCCGTGGACGGTGATGGCCGCCACGCCGCGCGCGAAGGCGCCGTCGAAAATCTCAAAAAAGCGATCGCGGCTTTGCTGGCTGTCGTCCAGGCCGCGGCGCATCTTCACCGTCACCGGCTTATCGGCGGGCACCGAATCGCGCACGCGCGAGACGATTTCCAGTGCCGTCGCGGGCTGACTGAGCAAAAAGCCGCCGCGGCAGCGGCCCAGCACCTTTTTCACCGGGCAGCCAAAATTGATGTCGATCACGTCGAAGCCGGCGGCCGCCAACTCCGCGGCGGCCGGGCCAAACTGGGCCGGATCGCTCCCCATGAGTTGTCCGCCGACGGGGTGCTCTTCGTCAGCCAGGCTGGCCCATTTTCGCCGCGCCTTTTTGCCGCCTTCGAGCACGAGCCGGTCGAGCATGACCTCGCATAGCGAATACGAGGCGCCGAGCCGCCGCGCCGTCACACGCATGGCCATATCGCTATAGCCCGACAGCGCCGCCTGAACGACGGGAAAACCAATCGGCACATGACCAAGACGCAAAGGACGCAATTCGCTCATGCAACCGATTGTCGTTGCCTTGCCAGTCGGCCGTCAAGCGGTCGCGCGATTATCTGCAATTCAGACGTGTGCAGGGTTACTCCGAGGCTGGCCTGCGCAAAAATGGTTGTTGCGCCCCGACTTGCTTGATACTGGGTTTATTCCGCCACGATTGGGGCTTGCCCCACGTTGTTCTACACATCTCTCGCCAGCCGCGCAGCGGCGAAAGAGTTTAGCCGTGGGCGTAAGCCCACGGAATCAATGACGAAGATCCGGCAGCCGCGTAGCGGCGAAAGATGTGGCGCACTACGCGCTCTTTCGCCGCTGCGCGGCTGGGTGAATCGTTCGCATTCGTTTTCCGTGGGCTTACGCCCACGGCTAAATTCTGCCGTCCCTACGGGACTAGAAACGGCATCGGACTTGTGTAGAACAACGAGGGCTTGCCCCAATACCGTTGAATTAAGGGCGAACGGATGCCAGTAGGCGTTGCCTGCTCATATCCAGTTTTCCCAGATTGTGCGATAACGCCTCGGCGGCGGCCCTTAATTCAACGGTATTGGGGCAAGCCCCGATCGTGGCGGAATAAATCTAGTATCAGGCAAGTCGGGGCGCAACGACCGATTTTGCGCAGGCTAGGCCCATCCTCAAGCCGCGCCCAACCTCATCCAGGCTACCCAATCATGCCCGACCATAGAATCAAGCGCAGCGACAGCCCCGCGTAGACGGCGGCCGCGAAGTCGTCGGCCATGATGCCTAATCCTGCGGGCAAGCGCTCAAGTTGCCGCGCTGGCGGCGGTTTGGCGATGTCAAACAGGCGGTGCAACGCGAAGCCCACAAGCGCGAGTTTCCAATTCCAATCTTCCGACGGCAGCATAAAAAAGACGACGGGCAGACTGACAATTTCATCGAGCACGATGGCCCCCGGATCTTTGCGGCCAATGTATCGCGCGGCGGCGGTACATACCGGCACGCTCACCAGAAACAAACCGACGATCAGGGCGGCCTGTCCGACTGGCGGCAACCACGCGCAGGCCCACGCCAGCGGCAGCCCCCAAAGCGCGCCAAAGGTGCCTGGCGCGAAGCGCAGCAGGCCGACGCCGAATCCGGTGGCCAAAAACGTCATCAGCCTGCCGGTTGGTCGGTGCGAGCTGTTCGGCGAAGGGTCGGCGTCGTTCATGCCAGCAAATGATAGCGGATTGCCGTTAAGATTCTATCCGCCGTTGTCCGTTATGCGAGGAATTCTTAAGCTCCGCTTGCCCGTTCTTCCGCGGCGCTTTTTCGCAAATAGAACGGCGCGACGCTCCAAACGTCGCTCCGCTCGCCTGCTGCGTACTTGACGACCGCCAGGCGCGCGATCGTCCTGGCCGCGGGAGGCCACGACTCGCGTGGCGCCAGCGGCTGATCGGTTGGCAAACCGGCCGCCAGTTTTTCCAACGCAGGTCCAATGGCAAGCGTCTCGCGGCTTAGTCCCGCCAGCCAGTCAGCGGCCGAAACGATCGAGGGCGGTTCGATCAATTCGTAGTCGAACGGACCATGACGGCGATATAAGGCCGTGTACAGGTCGCCGCGCTGGGCGTCGATCGCCGGGGAAATCAGCCGGCCGGGCGGCACGTCGGCCTGGGCGGCGATCACCTCCAGCGTGCTAATGGCCAGGATTTCAGCCGAAACGGCATAGGCAAAAGTCTTGGCGGTGGTCACACCCACACGCAGGGAGGTGAACGACCCCGGCCCAACCGAGACGCCGACTAATCTCGCATCTCTAGGCTGCCAAACGACTTGCCGCAACAATTCGGCCAGCGCCGGCGCCAGAGATTGAGCGCCGCGCTGGTTCGCGTTGAGCGGCAACTCCAGCAGCAAATCGTGGTCGGACAGCGCCGCCACGCTGCCTTTTAGTCCGCTGGTTTCGATGGCCAAAATGCGCAAGGGCTGGGGTTTCCGGTTTGGTCTGGCGATGGGAAGCTGCGTATAATATTCTTTAGGGCGTGAGGGTCCACCGGCTTGACCGGCATTCTACGCTAAAATAGACTGCGCGTTGGGTTTGTGGCAAATTCTTCGCCGCGCTCGTTGCCGCGGTGCGAGTTTTCTAAGTTTTTTCAACATCTCTTTTCAACAGGTCGACAGGCGTGAAACGTGCCTTGATCAGCGACATCCATAGCAACCTCGAAGGGCTTGAGGCCGTGCTGGAAGATATCAGCAAGCAGGGAATTACGGAAATCTACTGCCTGGGCGATATTATCGGGTATGGGCCAAATCCTTGCGAGTGTATCGACCTGGTGATGAAGATGAATGTCTGCATCCTCGGCAACCACGATCAGGGGGCGCTGTTTGACCCGGAAGGGTTTAACTCCGGCGCGGAGCGGGCCATTTTTTGGACGCGCGAGCAGCTTGAAAGCGGTCACGGCAGCCCGGCCGAAAACGCCCGCCGTTGGGACTTTCTGGGCGAGTTGCCGCGCAACCGCCGCGAAAACGGCTTCATGTTCGTGCATGGCTCGCCTCGCAATCCGTTGAACGAATATGTGTTTCCTGAAGATGTTTATAACCAAAGAAAAATGGACAAACTTTTTTCTTTGATCGAGCAATATTGCTTCCAGGGCCACACCCATGTGCCGGGAGTGTTCACGCAGGGGGGCACGTTCTTCAGCCCGGAGGAAATCAGCTATCAATATCGCCTGCCGCCCGAGAAGATGATGGTCAACGTGGGATCGGTCGGGCAACCGCGCGACGGCGACCCACGGGCCTGTTACGTGGTGCTGGAGGACGACGCGCTCTGGTTCCGCCGCGTCGAGTATCCGTTGGAAAAAACTCGCGCCAAGATTTACGCCACGCCGGAACTCGACAACTTTCTGGGCGACCGTCTGCGCGAGGGCCGTTGACTTTAAGCCGCTTGCCGTCCAAGATTCTACCTTTCCGCGACGAATCAACCTGGGGTGGATTCGGTTTTGTCGCCGCTCGTTGGCAGACCAACTCACAATCGGCTTAATATCGCATGGACAGGCGCTACATCACGTTCTTTTTACTCTCCTTCGCCGTCGTGGCCTTGAATTTCACGATTGTGTTTTGGATGCAAAAGAACCAGCAAGCCCAGCAGGCCGCCCAGGCCAACGCGCCGGCCGAAAAGAAGCCTGACGGGAAAAAGCCCGGCGAGAAGAATCCTGATGGGGAAAAACCCGCGGAGCCGCGAGTAAAGCCCGATGTCAAGAAGCAGGCTGAGGCCGACGATGGCGCGCCCGATAAAGCGGGCAAACGAAAGGAGCCGCCGGCCGCGTGGGTGACGCTTGGTTCGGCCGACCCGGCCGCGCCGTATCGCATGCTCGTCACGTTCACCAACCGCGGGGCCGCTGTCGAACGCGTCGAACTTAACAGCCCGCGTTTCCACGACCTCGAAGACCGTAGCGGCTATCTCGGCAACTTGGCGGGCGCGAAGGCGCCGAAAAACGCCGGTTGCCTGGTGCAGACCGTCGGCCAGGGAACGCCGGCCGCGCGCGCCGGCCTGCGCGTGGGCGATGTTATCACCGCGCTGTCGGGCGACAAAGTGACGGGCTACCGGCACCTCAACGAGTTGCTGCGCGAGCGTGTGCCGGGCGAGGTGGTGGAGTTGACCGTCGATCGCCAAGGCAAAAAGCAAACCCTCTCGGCGACGCTTGCGCGGCGGCCGCTGGAAGTGATTCGCCCCGAACCCGATGGAAGGTCGCCCGTGGCGCAGGATCCGCTCTCGTTCTTGTTTACGTTTGACCAGGTGGGCAAGGCCAAGCTTGGTGACAACGACAGCGAATTGCCCGGCGTTCACATGCGCACTTCCAACTGGGAGATTCTGCCCCGCAACCCGAAAAAGCCGGATCAAGTCGCCTTTGCCTATGTACTGGAACAACAGCGGCTCCGCGTACTGAAAACGTACAGTCTGGCCAAGGTCGCCGCGGCCGAGCAGAGCGACCCCAACGCGCCGGCCTACCATTTGAACTTGCGGATTGACATCGAAAACACTGGTGAAAAGGCCAGGCCGGTGGCTTACCGGCTCGACGGTCCGACCGGCATGCCCATCGAAGGCTGGTGGTACTCGAAGGATACGAAGATTGGCCACACCGGCAATCCTGGTGTTCGCGACGTGGTTTGGTATGGACAAGAGGGGGGGCAGAAGCGACAGATTTATCAGATCACGGCGTCGCAGGTGGCCGATGAGAATCCGCCCACCTACTCCGAAGTCGACGTGCTTTATGCCGGTGTCGACGCGCAATATGTGGCGGCGGTGCTGATTCCTCAAAATGGCGGCGACGGGTTTCAACCGTTCGCCAAGTTGCTTCCCTTGCGCGTCGGCCCGGTGCCGGCGAACAAGAACAAAAAAAAGCTGGTCGATACGTCCTGCCGGCTTGTCAGCACGGTTCAGTCGATCGAGGCCGGCGAGTCGTTGTCGCAGGCGTTTCAGATTTTTGTCGGCCCTAAGCGGCCCGATCTTTTGGCGCAATACGCGCAGCCGCACAACCTTGGCGATCTGGTCTACTACGGTTGGTTCGGCTGGGTCTCGCGGCCGATGCTCTCGATTCTGCATTTCTTCTACCGTTGGGTGCCCAACTATGGTCTGGCGATCATCATGCTGACGGTGCTGGTGCGGTCGTGCATGTTTCCCTTGAGCCGGCATCAGGCGCTGAGCGCGGCCAAAATGCAGCAATTGCAGCCCGAGATGAAGAAGATGGCGGAGAAATACAAAGATCCGCAGGAGCGCATGAAGGCGCAGCGCGAGTTTTTTCGCAAGCACGACTATCATCCGCTCAGCGGCTGCTTGCCGGCGTTGGTGCAGTTGCCAATTTTTCTGGGGCTTTATCGTTCGCTGGCGGTGGATATTGAATTGCGGCAGGCGCCGCTCATCAGTTCGTCGATTCGCTGGTGTTCGAATCTGGGCGCGCCCGACATGCTTTGGTACTGGAAGCCCTACCTGCCGATTGACTTTCTCACCGACGAGGCCAACGGCTACCTGGGGCCATACCTGAATCTGTTGCCGCTGATCACGATCAGCTTGTTCATCGTTCAGCAGAAGCTGTTCATGCCGCCCCCGACCGACGAGCAATCGGCCATGCAGGCGAAGATGATGAAGTACATGATGATTTTCATGGGCGTCATGTTCTTCAAGGTGGCCAGCGGCTTGTGTCTGTACTTCATCGCCTCAAGCCTGTGGGGCATCGCCGAGCGGAAGCTGTTGCCCAAGCCGGCGCCGCCCAAGGCCGGCGACGCGCCGGCGCGACTGCCGCCCGCGCCCGGTGGCAATGGCAGTGGCGGCGGAGCGGCGGCACGCAAGAAGCAGCGACCGCGGAGGTAGCGGCCTCTCACTCATAGTCCGCCTCAGCGGCGGTTCGCTGGGAAGTTCCAGCAATTCCGGCGATGTGGTCGAGCGAACGCTTGAGCGTGTTGCAGACCTCGCACGAAGGTGTCTTGTGCGTCAAAAAATGAAAGACGCCGCCCGAGCTGACCGGTTTCAGGCAGGTCACCGGCAATTTCGTGGCGGCCGACACTCGACGTGTGTGCGACGGATCTCTCCAAGGACGCGCCTCGGTCGCGAGCGTGCTGATGATCAGGTCGAAACGGTCTTTGGGGGGCTTGGCGGCAAAGTAATCCTCCTGGGCCTGGCTGATGTCCAGCGCGGCGCGCTCGGCGGTGGCGTCACCCGCCAGGTGCAGCGCCAAAAACGCCTTGCTGGCGCCGATCTCTTCGATCGACTTGAAGAAGTAGCGGCTGACCGTTCCCCGCGCCTGGCAGGAAATCACCAGCCAATCGCCGCGCCAATCTTTCGGCACGGTGAAGCGGAACGAAAGCGGCTTGATGCCTTCAAACGTGCCCGCCACCGTGCGCCGCAGCTTGAAGAATACGCCGTGTTCGTTTTCCAAAGTGCCGCTGGTGACAATCGCGCGGCCGGTGGGAATCTTCTTGGTCGTTTCGATAAGTTGGTTGCGATGGCTCGTGTTGGCGTTGGCGGCCGGCAGGGCGGAGGTCATCACCGCATTGCCATTTTTGGTGCCGCCGCTGACGGCGATCGTGGCGCCCACCGTCGCCCCCATGCTGTGAATGGTCTCGCTGGTCTTCACCACCTCAATGCCGTCCGCTTCGGGTTCGATTTGCGTCCGCGGCAAGAAGTCGATGATGCGCAGGCGCTCGCTGGGGCTGACGATTTCAAACAGCAATTGGTCAATATCCTTCTCCTCGCCCGACTCCAGCCGCACGGAAACGCGCAGGTTGGCCTCAATCATCTTTTCGCCTTCGTGCGTCATGGCGAACGCCGGCGGGGTCACATCCTGACACTCCACGACGTAGCCTAGATCGAAGGCGACCTTTGGATGGGCTGCGCAAAGCGGGCGGGTGATGCCGACCGCGGCGAAAACAAGGGGCGCCAAAAACCGCGAAAAGTTATGCCAGGTTCTCATGCTCCGACCTCTGCCTTTCCACAATGAGAAATGAGGTAATTTGAGCCGTCTATGGGTGACATGCCGGGGCCCGCGGCGTTTACCTACGCCGCCATGCCGCACTGTACCACTGACAGGCTCAACCATGCTACGCGAGATTTCGCGAAAGCGTTCGATTTTTTCGCCCACGCCTTCGCTTACGCTTTCGACAACTTGAGATGCCGCAGAATCAGCAGGGCCTTTCACTTTTTCACAATGCCGAGCTTAGCAAGCATCCGCTTGATCGCGCGGAGCACTGGTGATCGCGTAAGCGACTTCGTGCTCTTCTTTGCCGCGAATCCATCGCCTACGCTCGATGCGGCAAACCTGGTCCAAGCCCGGCCAATCGAGATGTTTGGCCAATCGCGTGGAAGCCTCCCGCCGACGCCAAATTAGAAAAGGAAAAGGCCCTGCAATCATCAATCCCACCACCAGGCCGAACGCGACAGCTTCGCCGGCGCGGAGCGCTGGTGCTCGCTGGCAAGTTGACCTTTGCGGTCGGCCTGGATCGAATCGGGCGAAACGAGCGCTTGGCAATTCACGTTCACTCCGCCGCTGATCGCCGCGAGAATCTTCACGCCCTTCACCACGCGATGGTTGATGACCGTATCGACTTCTTGCGGAGCGGCAACCCGCGCCACCGTGTATTGCTGTTTGTCGCGCAGGGTCATCATGTGCCAGCCGACGCGATCGGCCAATCCCTCGCTCTTCAACAGCGATGCGGTCAGCGCGAGATCGAAAATGTTTTGCAGGTCGGCATAGACCGGGTATTTTTTGGCCAGGTCGTCAAAATGCTTGGTGAAGTTATGGGCAAACTGTTCGTTGAGCAAACTCGACTTGCCGGTATGAATTTGCTGGCCCTGAGCGGTGAGCAGTTCGTTTTCGCTGAGCACTTTGACGCCTTGCCCGCGCAGCTCAAAAACGTCGCGGTCGGCGTTGGTGCCGATGGCGTCGTAATTCACGGTGAACCACCAACGCAGCACGTCAGGCGGACGGTTCTCCGCTCCCGGCGTGCGTTGCACCAGGTCCAAATAGCTGGGCACGTCTTTGGTGCCTTCTTCCAAACCGATGCCCACCAGTTTCATGCGATAATCGGCTTCGACGATGGCGCTGGCCACGCGGCTGTGCGGGTCAACACCGAAGACCTCGATCTTCTGCCGGCCGAGTTGCTTGCGCAGGTCGGCGAGCCACTTGCCGCGCTGTCCCGCCGGGAGCGGCTTTTTGCCCGACGCATCCAAAAACGCCTTGGCTTTGGCCAGGCCGTCTTCCGTCGGATTAATGGAGCAGCCAAACTGCCCGTCAGGCGAAGAAAAGATGTGCCGCGTCACGACCACGAAATCGTCAAGCTGCACCAGCGGCCGGCCGCTGGCGACGCTCACCAGGCGGTTTTCACGATCGAGCGTCCAGTCGCCCGCCGGGCCCGCCAGCACGATGTCGCCGGTTTCGGGGTAGACAAAGACGTAGCGAATGCGTTCCAGCCCGGCGAAAACCAGCATTTCGTCGTCGAGGGGTTGGCCGGCGGCGCGTCGCAATTGGATTTCGCGTTCGAGCCGAGTCAGCGAGATTTTGCGCAGCGGCGAGGGTCGGCGCACTTCGCCGCCGGCGGCCATGTGCGTCGCCGCTTGCCGCAATTGGTTCAGGCGATTGCCGCCGTCCTGATCGACCAGCGGGCGAACGACGCCCAAGGCGTCGACGAGCACGCCGTTTTGATATTCTCGGATGGCGCCGGGTCCGCCCACCTCGTCCCAAGTGGTGGGAGCGACGGTCGAGGTAATCAAGTCAATCAACGATTGGAAATCGGCGGTGCTGCCGAGACCGCCGCCGCCGCCACGGGCGCCCCGGCGCGGCGCGGTGGTTTCGGTCAGGGTTTGGCTGCGCATCAAATCGTCGCGCATCGAGCCGATCGTGGCAAACGACGCCCGTTGTTCGCCGGCATTGGCTTGCGCTTTGGCGACCGCGCCCAGCAGCGCATCGCGGCGTGGGGCGGGCGCTTGACGGGCCTGCTCGAGCGCGGGGGCGAACTCACCGGTGGCGAGTTGCTCGGCCAAGAGGGCATCGCCGGCCGGAGCGGGATCGGCGGCGGCGGGTAAAGCGGTCAGCGCCATAAGCCCGCAGGCCAACAGTGCCAGTACAAGCTGGGCCATTCCAAGCCGATTTGGTTGGCCGGCGCAGCGCCCCGGCCACAATTTCGCGTATGCCATGATTTGTTCCTCGCTCTTCTGCGGCGTCCAGACAGAAAGACGCCCAGTATTTAGATTCCAAGATGGCGGGCGAAAAGTCAAGGAAATTCGTAATAGAATCACTTGGGCGAGGTTACAGGGAGGGCACGGCCGTGTATGTCACCGCGCTGGCCGGATGATCTTCTTCACCATCGGCGCAAGGCGTAATACCACGAGATTATACCGCACGCGGACAGGAATGAGACAATCGGCACCACCGGAGGATGGGCCTCCTGGCCCGTCACCAGCCAAGGTGACGGGCTAGGAAGCCCATCCTCCCTAGCGCGTGAAAACGTCTCATTCCTGCCCGCGTGCGGTAGAAGCGCCGAGTAAGCTTTGATGCCACCCGCCCGCCGGGCGGAGATTCATTAGGTCGAATGCGCAACATCAAAAAGCGTATGAGAGGCTTCAAGGTGTCGTTGCTTTTTTACGCAGAGGCACGCGGAACAGGATATCGTGCGCCGGCGGCGGGATCGACATGTCGCCCTCACCCACTTGAACCCGGTAGAGCCCAAAGTTAATCACCCGCAACTTTTCTGGATCGTTCTTCCAACCAAACCTGGTTTCAAATTCGGCTGGCGTGAAAGTCTCCTGTCCTTTGTCAGTCAGGGCGATGTAAAGGAAATCGTCCGCGCCTCCGCCGCGCGCGGCCGTTCATCCCAATCGCTACGAGCCGCTGATTACGGCGTAAAAACATTCCCATGCTTCGACAACTGAATAAACTATTGAGCTGGCGAACGCGGCGCGGATAATGAGTTGCGTTGCTTCGCTCAGAAGAACATACTTTCCGCCGGTTCGACTTTTTCGCCGCAAGTCCGCGAACGCCCATGAAGATTGCACTGGTCACCTTGTCAGCCGGAGAGGAGTTTGAGCGGATGGCGGCGTTGGTGAATCCGCCCAAAGCGCGCTTCTGCGACCGCTGGGGATATGATTTCATCGCCTTTCACGAACTGCTCGACGCCGATCGCCCGGCGCCTTGGAGCAAAATCCGCGCGGTCGCGCGCGTGTTGCCGCGATACGATTGGATCGTCTGGTGCGACGCAGACACGGTTCTCTTCGATCGCGATAACGGGCTGCGCCGCTTCATCACGGCGGCCGGCAACGCCGATTTCGTCATTCAGCGTAATTGGGACGGCATCAACACGGGCGTGTTCTTCGTCCGAAACACCCCCTGGTCGATCCGTTTCTTGGATATGGTTTACGAGCAAACCGAGTTTATAGACCATCCGTGGTGGGAGCAAGCGGCCATTAGCGCGCTCGCGGAGCGACCGGAGATCGCGGCGCATTTTCAAATCTACGCGCCGCGCGAGCCGGTGGCTGGATTTCATGGATATTATGAAAAGGGCGACTGGGGCGCGACGTTTCTGCACCTGGCGGGCATCAAGGGCGAAGAGCGGCTGTATCTGATCGAAAACCTCGCGCGGCTTTCGGCGTTTTCTCCGCGGCGGCGGCTCCTTTCGCGCGGTTCGCTCGGCGCCTTGCTCAACCGGTGTGATCTCTTGGGCGAGGGCGTGGAGGTTGGCGTCTCCGCCGGCCATTTTTCCAAGGCGATTCTCGACGTCTGGGAGGGGCGGCGCTTGCATCTCGTCGACGCCTGGCGGCACCTTGCCGACTATCGCGACATTGCGAACCTATCGGACGACGAGCACCAACGGAACTTTGAAGGGCTGCCGGACGTGCTCGCCGCGCATCAGGGGCGCTACCGCGCGCATCGCCTGCTTTCGGAGGAAGCGGCCGCGCTCTTTGACGACGGCAGCCTCGACTTTGTTTACCTTGACGCGGACCATTCCCAAACGGCCATGACGCGCGACCTTCATCTCTGGTACAAAAAACTGCGCCGCGGCGGCCTTTTCGCCGGCCACGACTTCGTTGACGGCAGCTTGTCCGAGGGAGAATTCGGCGTCCGCGCGGCGGTCGTGGAATTCGAGCGCTCGAAAGGCGTCCGCGCGGCCGTCACCGCGGAGCGCCAATGGCCGAGTTGGTATT
>DASVGM010000022.1:0-2600 GCA_036379555.1 Pirellulales bacterium
GGGCCGCAAGGCGGCTTTACCCGGTCGTGGTTGCTTCATCGGATTCCCGCTTGACAGCGATTACGAATGTAACTATTTACATACGTAATCGAACTGCACGCGGGAACCGACCATGCCACAAGTCTCCATCTCCGACGCCGAATGGCAGGTGATGAATGTCATTTGGAGCGCCCATTCTCTGACGGCGCAGGGAGTGATCTCCAGGCTGGACGGCCAGACCGACTGGGCGCCGGCGACGATCAAAACCATGCTCCATCGGCTGGTGAAAAAACAGGTTCTGACTTACGAACCGCAAGGAAACCGCTACGTTTACCGCCCACGGGCGCGCCGCGCCGATTGCGTCAAGCAGGCGAGCCGATCGTTCCTTGAGCGCGTTTTCGGCGGTGAATCGGCGCCGCTGCTGGCTCACTTTTTGCGCGGCTCGAAACTGTCGCCCGACGAAATCACCCAACTTCGCGAACTACTCAATGAAAAGGAGAACCTGTCATGAATGGATTCAACTGGCTCCTCACACAGATTGAGAATTGGTCGGCGGAGGCGTTGGTGCTCGCCCTGCAGGTGGCGGGCAGCGCCGCGCTGTTGGCGGTGGCCGTGGCACTGGTGAATGTTTTCTGCCGGCGGTGGCTGTCCGCTCGGCAGATGGGTCTGCTGTGGGGACTCGTATTGCTGCGGTTGTCGTTGCCGATCGCCCCCGCCAGCATTTTCAGTCTGCAAAACCTCGCGTCCGTCATGGAAAGCGAGATGGCTTCTTCGAGCGATCCCGTTGACCTCCCCGGCGCTGGTTACAATACAGAGCCGCGGCCGGAACAGGCCGCCGCCGGGGGCTACGCGACGGCCCCGGCGGCAGACGCTTCAACGCCCGACGACAACCTTTCCTGGATCGCGGATTTGGAAGTGATCTTGCCCGGCGTGTGGCTCCTGGGCGCGGTCGCGACGTTACTGAGCACGGCGATTGCCCAGACGCGGTTTTGCCTCCGCATTAAGCAATTGTCCGTAAGCGACGACGCCCGGTTGCTTGGGCTTTGGAATTCATGCCGCCAGGTAGCGCAGATCCGCGGCGAGATTCCGATCCTGCTGACCGAGATCGTCGATCAACCGGC
Organism: Pirellulales bacterium; assembly: GCA_036379555.1. Taxonomy (GTDB): domain Bacteria; phylum Planctomycetota; class Planctomycetia; order Pirellulales; family JAICIG01; genus DASSFG01. Next base: position 1,101 of record DASVGM010000022.1, read on the forward strand.
GGTATCGGGACTATTGCGGCCCAAGCTGCTTTTACCGGAACATGTCGTAAGCCTCGCTGATGAACAACTCCGTATGATCATGCTGCACGAGTTGGCGCACGTGCGGCGCCGGCATATCGCCATGAATTGGGCGCTCGTTGCGATCCGCGCGTTTCACTGGTGGAACCCGATTTACTGCCTCGCCGCAACGAGATTTCACAACTTGCGCGAGCAGGCGTGCGACGCTTTCGCCATGCGGTGTATCGACGGATGCGCAGTGCGCGATTATGGCGAACTGTTGCTGACCTTGGCCGGCCACCGACCAAGCCGAGCATCGTGGCGGATCATGCTGCCGGTATCGATTCTCGGTTTCCTTTCCGCATTCTTTCGCCGGCGCGCCGTGCGCAACCGGCTCACGGCGCTGCGCACCGCCCGAATCCAGCGGAGCGTTTGGCACACCGCCGCGGCGGCCGCTCTGATTGGGGTGGCGGGCGTCTGTGGTTTGACCGATGCCGGCCCGCCCGCCGCGCCGCCTCAGCCTTCCTGGGACTGGCTCCCTCTGGGCGCGGTGCGTGATGAGAACGATTGGCGCGGCGTGGTCGAAGTCGAGAATGATGCGTCGGTCACTCGCCGCTATGATGTCGCCAAAGCGTTGCGGCGGATTGCCGACGACGAACCAACCAACGAGCGGGCGAGCTTACACCTGAAATGGCAAGCCGTCGCGCTGCTCGGCGGCTATGAAGCGGATCGAAACGACCCGTCCGTTGCCAATGTCAAAGCGGGCTATGAAGATAGGGTCGCTCTTGATGGCACCACGTTGACGGTCGATGCCCCTCTGAGCGTCCACGCGGAGATTGAGCGGAACCTGCGGTCCTGGGAGGAAGGCGGCCTGACGCAAATCTGTGTCGAGACGCGGTTCATCACCGACGAGCGCGATCTCGCTTCCGATCTAGGGATCGTCTGGCGTTACATGGAAGCGCGCGACGACGATGACGGTGACGCGATTGAGCCCGAAAGCCCCGACGGCGCGCCCGCGGTTCGGGCGAACGCGGTCGTCCACGACTATCTTCCGATCGCGGTCGCCAACCTCAGCGCCGATCACGCGAAGCGGTTCGTGGACACCGCCCAGCAGTCCAGAGCCGCCAACCTTTTGCAAGCGCCCAAGATAACGCTTATCAATGGCCAGCGTGCCTCGGTTCTCGACCGCACGCAAACACCGTTTGTCGTTGGTATTCGGAGCGCCGACACGGGCGCGCGACAACCCACGATCGAAGTCATCGACGAAGGGATCAAACTAAACCTGCGCGCGACTCAAAGCCGCGACGCCGCGAGAATACGGCTCGAAGCGCGTGCTGAACTGAGTGAGATTAACGAAGTACGCACGGCCACGACGGTTTTAGGCGGACAGCCAACGACGATTCAACTCCCACGCGTCCGACGCTGCCGCATCGACGCCCGCTCCGAAGTGCCGGATGGCGAATCGTTACTGATCGGCTGCATTCCCAGTTACGAGCGGAAACG
>DASVGM010000023.1:0-3832 GCA_036379555.1 Pirellulales bacterium
CCGGAGGCCGCCTGGTTTCCGTTGGGATGAATGGCGACCGCTTCGACCGCCGCGGCGAAGCCTTCGATCTTGGCCACCGGCTGGCCATTGGCCACGTCCCAGACGCGCAGCGTTTTGTCGGCGCCGCCGCTGACGAGCCGCGCGCCGTTGGCTTGAAACCGCACGCCGTTGACCGCGCCAGCATGACCTTCCAGCGTTTTGGCCACCGTGCCGGCGGCCAGATCAAAAATCTGAATCGGTCCCGCGGCGGTGGCCACAGCCAGCAGTTTTTTATCCGGGCTAAGAGCGATGGCGGCGGGCGCGGCGCTGACGCCGGCGATCGACCGCGCGGCCGCGGTGGGCGTGGTCCAGATACGAATGTTATTGTCGCCGCCGCCAGTGGCGATGCGCTCGCCGGCGCCGATGAGCGCCACGGCGGTTACTGGTTGTGGCGTGTCGATGCGCCCAAGCGGGGCGCCATCGGCCGTTTGCCAAACGCGAATCGACTTATCCGCCGAACCGGAAAAGAGCCGCGCGGCGTCGGGCGAGAACCGCAAAGAGGTTACCGCGGCCGTGTGTCCGGCGAGCGCTCGAGCCAACTGGCCGGTGGCAAGATCCCAGAGCTTAATGGAATGATCAGCCGCGGCGGTCGCCAGCCACTTGCCATCGGTGCTGACCGCGATGGTTTGCGTGCCGTCGGCGGCGGCGGTATCGAAAGCGGCCAGGCGCACGTCGCGCGGGCGTTGCCAGAGCTTGATGTCGCGATAGCCGCCCGAAGCGAGCAACGTACCGTCGTGACTGAAGGCTAGCGACTGAATCAGATCGAGGTCGGCGACGCCCGGCTTGTTGTAAACGCCCGACTTGAGCAATTCAGGATCGGTCAAACGGCCGACCGTGCGGCCGGTCGGCAGGTGATAAACAAAAATCTGATTGGCTCGGCCGCAAGCGGCGTATTGCCCATCGGGCGTGACGGCCACGGCATAGATGGGATTGACGCCCGGCGGCAGCGACTGCCATTTGATCTCGCCGGCTTGGCCGCTGACGATGCCGCCGGCGCCTTGATCGATCCAAAGCTTAATCAGGCCGAGCTCCTGCGGCGTGAGCGGGTTGGCGGCCACTTTGTTGCCCGGCGGAGGCATGAGCGAATCGACGCTGCCGGTGGCGCGGCCCAAGAGCAGGCTTTCCGCGCTGTTCTTAGGCACGACGGAGGGGCCGCTGTCGCCGCCCTTGATGATGGCTTGCGGGTTTTCCAGCACCAGGCTGCTTTCGGCCTTGGTGGCGTTATGGCAGGCCACGCAGTTCTTCTTCAACAGCGGCAGCACTTCTTTCTCGAAGTCGACCGGCGTGTCGCGTTTGATTTCCGCGACGGGAATGACTTTGTCTTCGGCGGCCGCCCGCGTGGCGAAGGCCGCGGCGGCGAGAATCGACAGAGACGCAATCCAAACAGAAGAGTGATTCCGTGGCATGACGAGGTTCCGGGGGGGAGTCTAACACTTGCTTCGACCCGGCGGGCGACCACGATGGTCGTGTTTGGGCCGATTGGTAGGATTAACACCACAGTATCGCGCCGCCAGGGGTTTGGCAAGGGTTTGCGGCGGAACCGGCATTGCGGGGTTGGTGGCGCCCACGCCCGGATCGCGCAGCGGCCAACGCGCAACCCGAAGCGTAAGTGAGGAGAGGGAAACGACTGCGCCAATGCGCTGCTTGTTTGGCCAGGGTTACGGACTGCGCCTGACGGACATCAAGGATGGCACCAGCCATACCACGGCGTTCAATGAATGCACGCTGCGCGTCGTCGATGGCGGCACCAACGCCTGGGCGTATCGCGGCTGGGTCATGGTTGGCGTCAATCTTTATGGCAAGGGGCCTTACGGCATCAATCAATGGGCCATTCCGGCCGCCTGGACTTGGCTAGGCACCACGGCGGGCACGCCGGGCTCCATCGGCACCACTGCCAATTGGGGCTGCGCCGCTAGCCTGCACCCCGGTGGCTGCCAATCCGTGTTCGCCGATGGTTCCGTGCATTTCATCAGTGAAGCGACGGACCTAGTCATCTTGCAATACCTGGGTTACATCTCGGACGATCGGCAAACAGCCGGTTTCTAAGAAATGCCCGGGCTAAACTTCACGCGGCCGTGGCAGTCTTGGAGTGCGGCGATTCATCGCCGCTTTCCTCCGTCGCGGAGCGACCTTCTCTCTGACCGCACGAATAGATGGCGTGTTCCGGCAGCCGCCGAGGGACGTTATATCTGTTCCAGCGTTTGTCTTGATCGCGTGTTTGCGTGCAACGTGTGACGTCAGAAACACGACTGCAAGGCAAGGGTCGAATCGGCGTATTCAGGTCGCGCCGAGATAAAAAAAAGGTCGCTCCGCGACAATGGAAAGCGGCGATAAATCGCACGCACTCCAAGACGACGCCAAGTACCTACCCGGCGTCAGTCGGTGTTCGTCCCGGCACCCAGTCGGTGCCGGCCAGCGGCACCTTGGCCATGGCGGCGGCTTCGATCGTGAGCGCCACGAGATCCTCTCGTTCCAAATGATGCACGTTCGACTTGCCGCAGGCGCGTGCCAGCGTGGTCAGTTCCAGCGTGAGCACGTTCAGGTAGTTGCGCAAGCGGCGGGCGCCTTCCTCCGGCGTCAGTCGCCGCTCAAGTCGCGGGTCTTGCGTCGTCACTCCCACCGGGCAAAGGCCCGTGTGGCAGTGATGACAAAAGCCCGGCGCCACGCCCAGTTGTTCATAGTCGCTCGTGCAATCGACGCGCCACTCGTCGGCCACGTAGTAGGCGCTATTGCAACCCAGCGCCATCAGCACACCCTGGCCCAACGCAACCGCGTCGGCGCCCATGGCCAGAGCCTTGGCCGCGTCGGCGCCGCTGCGAATGCCGCCGGAAATGATGAGTTGAACCTGGCCCACGACGTTCATCTCTTCCAACGCCTCGACGGCTTGACGCAACGCCGCGAGCGTGGGAATGCCCGCATGTTCGATGAATACCTGCTGCGTGGCGGCGGTGCCGCCTTGCATGCCGTCGATCACCACCACGTCGGCCCCCGACTTGACGGCCAGTTTCACGTCGTTGTGCACGCGCGAGGCGCCCATCTTGATATAAATCGGCACCTGCCAATCGGTGATCTCACGCAGTTCCAGGATTTTAATCGCCAAGTCGTCGGGGCCGGTCCAGTCGGGATGTCGGCAGGCCGAGCGCTGGTCGATGCCCGGCGGCAGTGTGCGCATTTCGGCCACTCGCGGGCTGATTTTCTGCCCGAGCAGCATGCCGCCGCCGCCCGGCTTCGCCCCTTGACCAATGACCAGCTCAATGGCGTCGGCCTGGCGCAGGTCGTCGGGATTAAAGCCGTATCGCGACGGCAAGCATTGATATACCAGTGTCTTCGACGATTGGCGTTCTTCGGGCGTCATGCCGCCATCGCCCGTGGTGGTCGAGGTGCCGACGGCGGTGGCCGCGCGGCCGATGGCTTCTTTGGCATGGGCCGACAGGGCGCCAAAGCTCATGCCGGCGATGGTGATGGGAATGTCCAACTCGACCGGCTTTTTGGCGTGACGCGTGCCAAGCACGGTCTTGGTCAAGCAGCGTTCGCGGTAGCCTTCCAGCGGATAGCGTGACAGCGAGGCGGTGAGCAGCACTAGGTCGTCAAACGTCGGCAGCGCGCGTTTGGCGCCCAGGCCGCGAATCTCGTACAGGCCATGTTCCGCCGCATGCTGGATGTAGTGGAGCATGTGGCGGTTGTAGGAAAAGCTTTCTTCGAGATCGCGGCGGGAAGGAGGAGTGTCGGGCATGGGCTTGATGAGGGATGAGGGATGAGGGATGAGGGATGAGGGATGAAGGATGAGGGATGA
>DASVGM010000024.1:0-3555 GCA_036379555.1 Pirellulales bacterium
TGCCGGCCGGCCGCACAAAACCAAAGCCCGCCCCATTACGGCGAAAGACGCCCGTGAGGTGGCCGTCGGCGTGTTTGCGAGCTTGCCCTTTTTCAGGCGCGCCGGCGGGCGGCACAATGCGGTGCTTGTCGGCGTAGGCCAGTTGGCCGCGTTTGACCAGTTCTTTCACCAGGCGTTTGAAGTCGCGCAGCCGGTGTTCTGGCACATCCAGTTTTTTCGCAAGCTGCCGCGGCTTGGCCGGGCGATATTTCGGCCCGCTGACGAAGGAGAGAAGTTGTTTAATAAGCTCTTGATCGGATTCGTGCATGAAATGGCCGCGCGTCGCGGCGACAGGTGGTTCGTGAAGGAAGCGTCATTGCTGGGCGCGCTGGCGGTAATCCTGATTCTTCGATTTGCCAGGCGCCTGACCATCCATATTATACCGCATGTTATCGCCAACTTTGCGGGCGTTTTCAAATACTAGCTTGATTTTCCCATAGCGCTGGCTGACAATACTTGCATGAACCAATCCCTTTCCAATCTGAACGCTCTACCGGTAATTGAGACCGTCTTGAGCGCTGCGCCGCCGACTGCGGGCGTACGTCCGGCAATAGACTCGTCGGGCGAGGCTGAAGGTTGGCAGGCGATCGAGCGACAAATCATCGCCTGGGCGCCGGCAAGCGGCGAGCCTGATGCCCGGTTGGATGAAGATGGCTATCTATTGCCGAGCGGCAAGGCGGCGGCCGCTGCTCTAAAGATCGTGGCGCGATTGCGCGAGGCTGGCGTGGCAATTCCGTTGCGATCGGGCCAGACCGCCAACGGGGGTGTCAATTTTGAATGGCGTCGCGGAACAAGCACCGAACGATTGACAGTGAATGCTCGCGGAGAAGCCGAACTCGCCAAGTTTAAGAACTCAAAGCTCGTCTCGCGGACGTCGGTCACTCTCGGTTAGAGGGGTGCCATGCCGTCGCCGGCCGAATACGAACCTATCGCTGATGACGAGATGCTTTATCGGCGCGTGCCCGTATCTAAAGACTGGATCGATTCTCACGGCGTCCGACCCGATGCGTTCGAGCCGAGGAGCGACGACGACACGGGCTTGTCGGTTTACCGCGCGCGTTTCGTAAAGGTCGCGGATGCCGCCAGAGGGCTAAGCAAGCGGGGCTACTACGTCCTGGAGATGCGCGCCGGCGACCTTCGTGCCGCAGGAATTGAGGTGTTGCCAATGCCTCACGACGATCTTCCTGGGCACGCGGAGCTTCCCGGTCTGGCTTTTCACGATCGCGAATCGGAGCTCTCAATGGAGCAGCGCGAGTTGCTCGCCGATCGATTGGTCGTGGCGATTCACGGACCATTCGTGTAACCACGGATTTACGCCCCGTTCCGCTCCGCCCCGCGCCCATCGCGGGAAAAATCCCGCCCCTTGAACAACTTGCGAGCCAAGCTCTGATTGTAACTGGTCCAGCAACTCTCCACGTTCGGGTCGTCGCGCATTTGCTGCTCAAAACTGTGCAGCTTGGCGTCCAGATTGTCGAGCTGTGTGAGGGCCACCGCCTCCAACGTCATCGGCAATTTTGGGCTGCCAAACTCATATTGGCCGTGATGCGCCACGACCATGTGCTTCAGCCGCAAGGCAAGCTCCGGCGGCACGGCCTCGCCCGACAACCGCTCGGCCTCGCGCAGCTTGCCTTCCAACATGCTCACGCCCATCACGACGTGGCCGATGAGTTGCCCTTCGTCGGTATAAGCGAAACCGCGGTCGTAGCTCAGCTCGCCAATCTTGCCGATGTCGTGCAGAAAGGCGCCCATCAAGAGCAGATCGGCGTCGAGTGTCTTATAGAGCGGAGCGACGCGCGCGCAGACTTCCATCAGGCTCAAGACGTGTTCCAACAAGCCGCCCACGTAGGCGTGATGGTTCTTCACGCCGGCGGGCGCCCGCGTAAAGCGGCCCATCAGCTCGTCGTCAATCAAGAAACATTCCGCCAGGTTGAGCAGGTGCGGGTTTTTCATGCCGCGAAGCAACTCTTTCAACCGGGCCGCCATGCGGTCGATCTCTTGTGGGCCGACCGGCATGAAATCGCTGTAGTCGATTTCCTCATGCCGCGCTTTGCAGATATGCGAGGCGATGAGCTGCATGCAGCCTTGATAAAGCTGCGTATTGCCCTCCACACGCACGAAGTCGCCGTCGTCGAAGTTGCGGTACTCAACCTCGCTGGCGTTCCACATGCGGGCGCTGATCGTGCCGCTGCTATCCGAGAGCTCTACCTGCAAATAAAGGTTGCCGTTGCGGTTGGCCCGCAGTTGCTTTTGCGAAACGAGAAAAATCTGATCGACGGCCTCCTGTTGGCCGAACTGATTGACAAACCGGCGGGGCATAAGGGCCTTTGGCGGAAATGGACGCAAGACGTGTAAAAACAAACACGCCCGGAGGCATACACCGGGCGAAGAGAATGATTCTAGCGCCTACCGAGCCAAATGACAAGATGCCGAGCGGTGATGCCGTTTGCGGTGGGGCCAAGGTCGCTCCGCGACGAGGGAAAGCGGCGATGAATCGCCGCACTCCAAAAGGAAGCCTCCTTTCGGGCCGCGCATGGTATAGTATCAAGCAAGTCGGGGCACAACAACTGATTTTGCGCAGGCCGGATCACGCCTGCCGCGGCTGCACGATGAACCCCGCTCTTTGGACTAAAGCCTTTGCCGACGCTCGACTGCTGCTGGCCGGCCTAACCGTGCTGATGTTCGGCTTCAACTGGCTCTTCGTCTGGCTGACGAGTCTCGTGGAACTGGGGGCGTTTGGTATGTTCCTGCAAGCGTTGCCGGGCGAATTCGAGTCGCTTATCGGCGTTCCGCTGGCCAAGGTGGCCAGCACCGGCGGCCGCATCGCCCTGGCCTATATCGACCCTGTGGTGGTCTTTACGATGGTCACCTGGTCTTTGGCCCGCGGCAGCGACGCGATTAGCGGGGAGATTGGCCGCGGCACGATGGAGTTATTGCTCTCGCAGCCGGTTTCGCGTCTGTCGCTGCTATTGACACACGCCGCGGTGACGACGGCCGGTTCGCTGGTTCTGGCGGCGGCCGCCTGGCTGGGCACCTGCCAAGGTCTCTGGATGACCGGCCTGATGGACGAAGTCGAACCGCGGCATTTCATTCCGGCCGCGCTGAACATCTTCGCGGCCACGTTTTTTCTGACGGCGCTGACAACGCTGGTTTCGGCATTTGACAGTCAGCGTTGGCGCACGCTGGGATTGGTGGGCGCGTTTTACATCATCGAACTGCTGCTCAAGATTATCGCCCGCATGGCCCCCAAGTTCGATTACTTGATGTACATTAGCTTCCTGGCGGCCTACGAGCCACAACGTCTGGTGATCTATCCGGACACCGCCTGGCAGGTTTCGCTGCGCAGCGACAGCGTCTTGATCGGCCTGGGGATCTTGTCCTATGTCGCCGCGGCGGTCGTTTTCAGCCGTCGCGACATTCCCGCGCCGATCTAGCCCGCGCGCCGACTTGATTTTCGGGTTCGACGCGGCTGGAGGATGGGCCTGGACTGGGCAAAATCGATCGTTGTGCCTCGACTTG
>DASVGM010000025.1:0-19927 GCA_036379555.1 Pirellulales bacterium
CAATCATCGCTCCACCGGCGTGAAGCCGGTGGTGGCGGAGCGGAACAAATCTCGCGTCAAACCGTTGATGGTTCCCTGAATGAAACTCGTTTTTTTGCGCAGGCCAGAGAAGTTCCGCCAACACGATAGAACATAGGGCGACGCTTCCAGGCGCGGCCGCCGCCAGTTTGCCGGTCACGTTCGACGCCTGCCCCAGCCGCAAATGGTTGACACACGAGTTCGTATCAAGCAGATGCGTCAAGGTAGCTCCTCGCGTCGCTCATATTCGCCTTGTTCGCGGCGCATGAACGCCGGACGTCGATGCTGCCGGCCGTCGACAATATGAACGCGCGCCATTCCTCCTGCGTCATCGCGGGTTTTTCGACCGGCACGATGATCACCTCGACGTCGCGATTTGCCTGTTCTTTGCCAACCGGCACCGCCAATTGTAAAACTCCATCGTCGCCGATACGCGAATAAAAGACCATGCGATTCATGTTGTCCTCTAATGGCCGTTACGGAATGTTTTCGGTGTCAGTGATGCATTTCGTCCTATAGGTGGAATTGTATGCCCAACGCGTTGTCGTTCAAAGAGCGCGTAGATTGGCAGCTTGGCATTCCGGCGCCGCCACCTTGATCTTCGTTTCCCAGTGAGACATCATTGTGGATGATCCACAGATAGGTGCCCTCGCTCTTCACTCCTTTTTGCGCGGTGGCGGCGGCGGCGGAACCGGCCGAATGACCCGCGTGCCGGCCTGTGTCGGATGGGCGGATTCCGCGACTGGCGGCGCCGTGGATGAAGTCGCCGGCGGCTCTGGCGGCGCCGTCTTTCGGGGCGGAGGCGGCGGCGCGGTAAGCGTGCGCGCCGGCGTTTTTCCATCCGGCGGAAGCGCGTCGGGCGGCGCGGCCGCCGAGGGACGCGCTATCTTGGGTGGCGGCGGCGGCTCCACGTGCGTCGGCCGAACGGCCGGCGCGGCGGCGTCGTGCAAAGCGCGCGAGCCGCGCACAATCACACGCACGCCGCCGATCTCCTGCTCGTGGCCCACCTCAACCGTCGTCGATTTCTCTGTGGCGAAATCGACATAATGCACCGCGCCGTCGGCAAACGTATATTGGCAGGCCAATGGCCGCGCTCCGCGCGCGTAGACTTGGCAAGCGCGGCTGTCGCCGCCGATTTTGACGGGCTGAGCGCCGAGGCTGACGTTGATCACTTCCTTGCCGCCATAATGCACTTCCAACCAGGCTTGCCGGAAGGCCGCCTCAATCCAAGCGAGCATCATACCGATGGCCGCGCCCAGGATGGCCGCGCCCAGCACGGCGCCAAGAAAATCACCGGCCAGCGCCAAGACAACAAACGCCAGGCCGCCCAGCGCGCCGCCTAGAGCACCGCCCAACGCCGCGCGCGCCGCGTGCAAGTTCGGCACGAACCACGACAATCCCCAACCCGCCAGCAACCCCATCACCATCCAACCAGCGACTCGCGCCAGCGGAATCGTGATCGCGGCCAATGTGCCGAGCACCGGTAGATTCGCGCTGGCCGTCGCGATGGAAAACAAGATTTGTCCGGCCACCGCGCCGCAGACGCCGGCCGCTGCGCCGCCCAACGAAGCCGCGAGCGCTTCTTTGGCCGACAACGCCGCGCGATGCACGTAGCGGTTCTGCCCGGCCACCAGGGCCAACGACATGCCGCAAGCGGCCAACAGGCCCCAAATCGCGGTGCGCAGCAGCGTGCGCAGTACCGATTCTCGACCGCCGCCCGACTCGACCAGCGAGCCGCGGTAGATCGCCTTTTCGGCCTGCTGAAAGCCCTCGGCAAAATCGCCCGAACCGACGTGAAACACCAGCTTACGGTCGCCGGTGACCTGGGCGAGAAAATCGGTATCGGCATCGCCCGTGCCAATGGCCACGATGCGCAAACCCGCTTGACGAGAGCGCCGCGCCGCGGTGAGCGCGGCCGTTGGGTTGTCGGGCATGCCGTCGGTGAACAACAAGGTGCTGCGCGTGACGCCATCGCGCCAGTCTTCGGGCAAGTCGTCAAGCTGACTGGCGGCGGCCTCCAAGGCGGGGCCCATCATCGTGCCGCCGCCATCGAAAAGCCCGGCGATGGCGTCTTTCAACTGACCGGCATCGTCGGTCAGCGGCGCGGCGCGATGCACCGACCGGCCGAAGCCGATGACGCCGATACGGTCGTCCGGCGAACGATGTCTGGAAACAAAATCCGTCGCGGCCGTTTTCACCTCATGCAGTTTTTGCCCAACGCCGCCTTCCGCTCCGCCGCCGCCAATCAGCATGCTGCCGGAACAGTCGATGAGCAAGCTCACCGCTTGGCGATGGTTTGGCGTGGGAGGCCGAGTCACCGCCAAGAAGAGTTGCCCGATGAGGGCGCCAAGAAAGCAGCCGGCGGCGCCCCAAAGCGCGAACCGCCGCAGTTTAGGATCGGCAAACGCATTAAGTTGGGGGACTGCCAGTGTGGTCATGGTCATCAACCTCAAATGCGGCCGTCTCTTCGGCCAGGGGAATCGCCGGTTCATCGGCGTCTGCCGCGACATCAAGGGTTTCGCCCACACGTATTTCGTCAACGGCTTCGGTGGCGGGCGCGTCAAAGCGAAGCGCCTCATCCGGCACGATCGCCTCGGTCAAAGTGGGAAGCGGCTCATCATCCGTAATCAGCGCGGGGCCCAGCAATTCATCATAATCCACCGTGGGCGCCGGGCGCTCTTCAATCACGCGCAATAGAACCAGCGTGCTGTCGTCGAACCGCATTTGCTTGGCATCGCGAGCGGCATCAATCTCCGCGCGCCAGTCTTCGTCGGAACAATCCCAATACCGCGACCAATCGACCGCTTCGCCCGCTTCCAATCGCTCGACCGCCCACAGGGCGACGGCATCGGTGGCCAGCACCAGCAAATCGCCGGGCAAACAATCGTGCGCGCGGTTTTTGAAGGCCAACAGATGATCGAGTTGCCGATCGACACTCGCCACTACGGCGGGGTTCAGGCCAAAATCCCCGGAACTCTCCAGCGGAAACCAGTAGAGCAACTCACCGCCGCGCAGATGAAACAGGCAACTATCGCCGATGGCGAACGATTGCAAATGATAGCTCGTGGCCAACCCCGCGGCGTTGGTCTCGGCGGGCGACAGTTCCAGCCAGAGCAAGGTGGTCATGGCGCCATCGACCATTTTCGGTCGCTGATACCAGGTGAGCTTGCTGGTGTCGATTGAATTGATCCAGGCCGCGCGATTCTCAGCCAGCCAGGCTTGAAAAGCGGCGGTGTCGTTCAGGTCGGGCGGTTGGGCCACGATGCCCAGCGTGAGCAATCGCGCCCAGGGGCCGGAAAAAATGGCCGAGCTGACGCCATCGGCGATGGCCGCTCGGCCGTTTTCCGCGTCCAGCGCGTAGGCGTCTTGATATTGCGCCGTTTCGTCAGCGTCTTTGGGCAGCCAAAACGTGCGAGATTCAAAACGCATACGGGGCTGCTACCACCCCATGACCATGTTCGATTCGATGACCTTGCGCGCGCGCTCCAGGTCGGAACCGGTTTCATGCATGTAAAGACGAATGGCATGCACCTTGTCGCCCGACGCCTTGGAGAGGCAGTCGCGCGCAGTGTGACAGACATCGACTTGACCGGAAATACCCAGAGCGCTTTTGGAAATCACCCAGGTATCTCGCGGGCGTTTGGTCAATCGCAAAACGCGTTCGCCGGGATAGGCGTCATGGACCACCGCGGCGGCGGCGTCCTGATCGTGTGCCCAGGTGATAATAATATGCGACTCCGTCTCCACTTCAAACAGTGGCATAGAGCGATCCTCCTTTCCACGTAACGGGATACGAAATGGCAGATCGTGGTTTGATCGCCGCTTAACCGCCAATGGTACGCTTCCGCCGCCCGCGCGTCAACAAGGCCGGTTTCGCCCGTGCGGTGTAGACAGAGATCGCACGGAAATTGTATATGTAGAGTGTTCGCGGAGAAGTCCGGCCGTTGCCCTGGTTTTTCGGCCGGAACTCTCACGAATTCTGCTAAAGTGCCCCGCCCACACGCGAGGGCGGATGAATAATCCAGGGCCGGAAGGAGAAATATGATGATTCTTGAGCTACGCTATTGCTCGCTTTGAAACTACGAACCCAAGGCTGTCAGTTTGGCAAGCCAAATCCTTACTGAATATAAAATGCGCATCGAGCGCCTGGTGCTGGTGCCCGACAAGGGCGGTTGCTTTGAGATTTCGCTCAATGGCGACCTGCTGTATTCCAAGCTGAAGACGGGCGAATTCCCTGACGAATCGCGCATGATCGGCGTCATCGGCAAGCGGCTCAAAAGCGCGGATGCGACGGCGACATGAAATCCGTTGTGGTCTTCTCCGGCGGGCTCGATTCGACCGTTCTTCTGCATCACCTGCTTGAGGGTGGTGACGAGCTCTTGGCGCTCTCGGTGCATTACGGCCAACGTCATCGCCGTGAGTTGGACCACGCCCAAGCCATCGCCGCACGGTTGGGCGTCGAATGGCGGTTGGCCGATTTGAGCGGCCTGGCGCCCTTGTTGGCGGGGTCGAGCTTGACCTCCGCCGAGGTGGCCGTGCCGCATGGCCACTACACGGCAGAGCCGATGAAGCAGACGGTCGTGCCCAATCGCAATATGATTCTGTTGTCGGTGGCGGCGGGATGGGCGCTCAGCCGAGGTTGCGACCGCGTGGCTTATGGCGCGCACGCGGGCGACCATACGATCTATCCCGATTGCCGCCCCGAATTTGCCGCCGCGGTCAGGCAATCGCTGGCACTGGCCGATTGGCGCCCGCTTGACCTGTTTTGCCCGTTCATCGGCCTGACCAAAGCCAAAATCGTCTCAGTGGGCGCAAGACTGCAAGTCGATTTCGGCGCCACGTGGTCATGTTATGAAGGGGGCGAACTGCACTGCGGTCAATGCGGTACTTGCGTTGAGCGTCGCGAGGCCTTTGAGTTGGCCGGCGTGCCCGACCCGACGGAATATTCGCCTGCCCCATGAGGGACTCGCGGCTCGTCACGCGGCCGGAGCGGCTTCTTGTTCATGCAAAGGCCGCACCGACGCCGCGCGCGGCCCTTTTTGGGCTGAACCGTGCTCATCGATCGTGTATTCCACTACCTGACCCTCGACCAAGTCGTCAAACTGCTTTTCGTCAAGGGAGGAGTGGTGAAAGAAAACGTCTTGTTTTCCGTGGCCCTGAATAAAGCCAAAGCCCTTCTCCGCGACCAACTTTTTGACCTTTCCCGTCATCGTACATCCTCCGAAATCAAAACTCACTGACTGACACCGCACACAAGTGCGCGGCCGCTTCCGGTATGCTTGATACGCGGAAGCGTGACAAACTGTATTACCTTTATCGGCTGAGACAAGGCGGATTGGCCAAGGCCGCGGCGGAATGCGCAAAAATGCACGGCTAATTCGCATGACGGAGATCATCTCACCATCCGCCCGAACCCCTTGAACTGCCCATGCCATCGGCTATACTCTAACAACTGCTTGATTGTTAGAATATCAATCCCGCGAGGCTGACAAAGAGGCGGAGCACGACGATGAAAGTCTCTCGAAAGCCGGATTTTACGCTGATTGAGCTGCTGGTGGTGATCGCCATCATCGGTATTCTCGATTACCTCAGCTCGTTGAAAACCTTTCCGCCTTCCATCATGCAAGCCGCGCCCGCCAGCGGCGGCTATGAAAGCGGCACGCTGGGCGAGTTTTACGCGTATGGTTCGTTGGCCTTGTTGATGCCTTATATGGAAGGGACGACGGTTTACAACACCATGAACATGCGGCAGCCGGTCTACGTTACCGACGGCGGCGACATTCGACTGGCCTACTACGAATACTATCATCGTTGGAAGCGCGAGCAGGCCGCCTTGCACGGCGCGCCGGTGCTCGAATTCCTCTGACATTCCCGCCCATGCATGCTCCCGAACACGTTTCGATAAGCTACCGGCGTTTGCCTTTTTATTATGGCTGGGTGAACGTCGCCATGGCCGTGCTGGCCATGATTGGCACGTTGCCAGGCCGCACCTGGGGCCTGGGGCTGATCACCGAGCCGCTGCTCGAGGATCTGTCGATGGGGCGCGACGCCTACGCCAATCTTAATTTTTGGGCGACCATTTTTGGCGCGGCCTTTTGTTTGCCGGCCGGCCCGCTGATTGACCGCTTGGGTTGCCGCGGCGTTTTGGCCTTCGTTTCTCTCGGCCTTGGCGCGGCGGTAGTCGCCATGAGCCATTTACCCAATTCCAGGTGGCTTTTTCCGCTGGTTTTGCTGACACGCGGCTTTGGTCAAAGCGCGCTTTCCGTCGTCAGCCTGGCACTGATCGGCAAATGGTTTCAACGCCGCGTGAGCCTGGCGATGACCGTCTGGGCGGTAACCATGATTCCCGGCTTCGCCGTCGCCGAGCGGACTCTCGGCTACGCCGTGCAAGCCTATGGTTGGCGAGCGGCCTGGAGCGCGACGGGCTGGATACTGATCGCCGGACTGGCCCCGCTGGCTTTACTTCTCGTGCGTAGCACGCCGGAGCGGCACGGCCTGGTTGTCGACGGGGATGAGCCTGGCGATGACGAGGCCGCTTCCGTCGCTGATCGCTCGCTTAGCTTGACCTTGAGCCAGGCTCTCTTGACGCCGGCCTTCTGGGTGCTCGTGCTGGCTTTGTCGATCAACAGCCTGACGCAGTCTGGCATCGGGCTGTTTGGCGTGTCACTCGTGCGTGAATTAAAGCTCAACGACGGCGTTTTTGTGCAAATGATGGTCATCGCAACCATCGCCGCGTTGCCAGGAAACCTGCTGACGGGCTGGCTGGCCAAGCATTGGTCGCTGCGCGCGCTGGCGGCGATCGGCATGGGGCTTTTGGCGATTTCATTGCCGCTGTTGCCCCGGGTCCAAGACGCCTGGGGCATCTTTGCCTTTTCCAGTATTTGGGGCCTGGCCTGCGGCATTGTTTCCGTGGCGATGAACGCCATCTGGTGCGAAACCTTCGGCCGCGAGCATTTGGGAAAAATCCAAGGCGCCGTCGCCGTCTGCCACGTCTTGTCAAGCGCGAGCGGACCTAAGATTATGGTGTGGAGTCAGCTTCAGACCGGCCAATACAGCGTTTTCTTTTATGTCAGCGCCATGTTGGCGGCGGCATTGACCCTGGCCGTGACGCTGGTGCCGTTTCCGCAGTTGACACGCGCGACGGAGATAATGGAACCCGGCGACCTAGTACCTTGTCCAGACTAGATTTTGGAGTTCACTTGTCTGTAGGATGGGCTTCCTAGCCCGTCACCAATCGAACGTGACGGGCCAGGAGGCCCATCCTCCAGTCGTGTCGAACCCGAAGATTAATTCTGGACAACGCACCGTGGCCGTGGCGGCAAATGGAGGATAATCAACGAGGAGAATAATGAGAGTGAGAAAACGATGCCGACCGTAACAGAAACATCGCTCGCCAAATCGCACATGTCGCTGAACGTGTCCGACCTTTCGGCCGCGGTCGATTTCTACCGCGTTTTGTTTGGCGTCGCGCCATGCAAATGCCACGACGATTACGCCAAGTTCGAGCTTGACTCGCCCCCCTTGGTGTTTTCATTGCAACCTGGCGCGCGGCCGCCCGGCGCGTCGCTGAGTCACGTCGGGTTGCGATTTACGTCGCACGACTCGGTGCTGACGATGCAGAATCGCCTTTCGGCCGCCGGCATTTCCTATTCACGGCAAGACGGCGTGGTTTGCGGTTACGCGCGACAGTCAAAGTGCTGGGTCGCCGACCCCGATGGAAATTTTTGGGAACTGTACGTTTTGGAGTCTGACGTCGATCCGACGCGCGCCCGCGCCTGCCTGACGGATTTGGTGCCGACCGCCGCCGACACGCCGCTGGCGGCAACCGTTGAGGCGCCTCTTGCGGCAACCGCCACGTCGCCCGATTGCTGCGCCGGCGAAGTCGGCGACAGCGACCATCGACATCATGTCATGTACCGCGGCCCGTTCCGCGAAGCCGCCGACCAACTGGGGCGGCACTACCGCCGCGGCGAGCGCACGGCCGTGAGCGAGCAGGCCTTCCACGCCCTGCGACGCGGCCCGTTGGCCGAGTATTTCATGTTCGCGGCGCCGGGGGCGATCGGCTCCTGCGGCGGCGATAACCAATAACCCCACCCCTTGGCGCCTGATTTCAGGTTTACGAAACATGCCCGGCATATTCACCGCGTCGGATACGTCGATTGATAAATTCCACTTCGGCCTGAACGTGGCCGATTTGAATCGCTCGGTCGAGTTCTATCGTCTGTTCTTTGGCGTGGAACCCGGAAAGTTCCTTGACGATTACGCCAAGTTTGAGTTGCGCGAACCGCCGCTGGTGATGTCGCTTTTGCCAAATTCACAATTACGCGGCGGCACGCTGAGCCATTTGGGGCTGCGCATGCCCGATATGCCCACACTGGTTCAAGCGCAGCGGCGGCTGGAAGAAGGCGGCGTGCGCACCGAGCGCGAAGAAGGCGTCGAGTGTTGTTACGCGCGGCAGACGAAATTTTGGGTGACCGATCCTGACGTTAATCTGTGGGAGGTGTACGTCGTCTCGGGCGATCTCGATCATCATGGCATGCATGGGCCTCCGGTCGTCGCGGCGCCGAAGATCGTTGAATTGACGAAGAGCGTCTGGGAGCATCGGCTTACGGAGCCGCTGCCGGCGCGCATCGGACATGCCGACGGTTCGCTCGACGAGGTACGGCTGGAAGGCACCTTCGGCCGCGAGCGAACCGGCGACGAGCGCGCCGCGCTATGGAGCGAAATCTGGCGAGTGCTGCGGCCGGGCGGAACGGTGCATGTCCACCATTTGGTCGCCAACCGGCGGTTTGCCAGCGGCACGCCTCAACTGCCCGGCCCGGCGGCGGTCGTAAAGTACGTCCCCCTGGAGGACGAGATACTGCGCGACCTGGAGCGGGCGGGTTTTGAGTCGTTGCGATTCGATAAGCTCGGCGACCAGCCTTGTTTTACAATTGAGGGTGTCGAACTGCGCGAGCTGCGGCTGTCGGGCGGCAAGCCTTTTCATGATGACGTTTCATCGCGGCGTCGCACCGTCATCTATCGGGGCCCGTTCGAGCGCGTGACGGACGACGCGGGCAATCTTTACGCTCGCGGCCAGGCCGTGACCATTTCTGAACCGGCCTGGCAATCGCTCAAACTCCGTTCGCCGGCCGGCGAGTTTGAGATCGTCTGAGAGGCTATGTATCCTGGGAAGTCTGGCCGAGTGGATTGATCGGTTCGTACTTCTTCGCTTGCCATCACACAAAAAGTCTGGTCCAATAGCCGTTTTGTGCCCGCCCGCCTGCCGCTGTCCCCCTTCAGGAGTCATTCGCATGCCGCTCGATGCCACCGTGCCGCTCGCCCGGCTCTCGCGCCGTGCCGCGATTCAAGCCGGCTACTCCGGAATGTTGGGCCTTGGATTGACCCAACTGATCGGCGGTCGCGCCCAGGCGGCCACCGCGAACGAGGCGGCGAGCCGCACCGCCGCGCGACCGAAATCGGTGGTGATTGTCTTTCAGACCGGCGCGGCCAGTCACCATGACACCTTGGACATGAAGTCCGAGGCGCCAGCCGAGGTGCGCGGCGAATTCACGCCCATCGCCACCTCGGTGCCGGGCATTCAAATCTGCGATCAACTTCCGCAACTTGCCGCGCGCATGCAAAAGCTGGCCATCGTGCGTTCGATGACGCACGGCGACAACAATCATTTGATGTCGACGCACCATGTGCTGACCGGCCACGTGCAGCCCGGCGCTTTCTTCGACAAAGTCGCCTCGCGCGACGATTGGCCAAACTACGCGGCCGCGTGCGACCACCTGCGGCCGCGGCACGACGGCGTTCCCACCGCGGTGAACCTGCCCACGTTTCTCAAGGAAGGCGCGTTGACCTGGCCCGGTCAGCATGCCGGCTTTCTAGGCGCTCGGCACGATCCTTGGCAAATTGTCGGCGATCCGAACACCAAGGACTTTCGCGTCGATAGTTTACGGCTGGCGGCGGGCATTCAACTGGACCGTTTGGAGAACCGCCAAAAGCTGCTGGATGATCTGAACGTGCAGCAGCGCGGCATGATTGAATCAGCCGAGTGCCAACGGCTGACCAACGAGCAGCGTCTGGCGTTCAACATGCTCACCTCGAGCAAGCTCACGCAGGCCTTTGAGATTGAGCGTGAAGCGGCCGAGACGCGCGACCGTTACGGACGGCATAGCTTTGGCCAGTCGTTGCTTTTGGCGCGGCGGCTGGTCGAGGTGGGCGTGCCGGTGGTGCAGGCCAACCTGGGCCGCGCGCAAACCTGGGACCATCACGGCGCGATCTTTCCCACGCTGAAGCGTCTGTTGCCGCCGCTCGATCAGGGCTTGGCCGCCTTCATTGACGATCTGGCCGAGCGCGGGCTGTTGGAGCACACGCTGGTGGTGCTGGTGGGCGAGTTCGGCCGCACGCCCAAGATCAACACTCCGCCGGGCGGCAGCCTGCCCGGCCGCGATCATTGGGGGCCGTGTTTCTCGGCGCTGTTCGCCGGCGGCGGCGTGCTGGGCGGACAGGTATTGGGCAAATCCGACCCGCTTGGCGCTTATCCGTTGAGCTCGCCGTTTTTGCCCGACGACTTGGGCGCCACCATCTTGCACACTTTGGGCGTCGATCCTGAAACGGAGATTCGCGATCAGCAAGGCCGGCCGCAGCAGTTGAACCGCGGCAAGGTGATGCAGGGGTTGTTTAGCGGCGCCGCGTAGCAGTTGAACTCAATGACCGAACGCGAACCATTTGAGGACGACCGGCGACAGGCGCCGAACGACAACCCTCCCTCGCTCTCGATCGTTCAGCGTTGGCTGCAAGCGGTTCTCATGCATCCGGACGGCGTTGAGTCGGGCATGGCATCGGATGAAGCCCGGCGGCAAATGGCCATCGATCCGGACGACTGTGAGCTCGTGATCGCGCGATCGCGAAATCTGACAAGCGTCGAGCGCTTGTCGATCTACCAGAACGCCTATTTCGCGCGGCTGTTGGAGTGCATGCGCAGCGTTTATCCCCTGGTGGCGCGAACTATCGGCGACGAAGCCTACGACGCCCTGGTGATGGGTTACCTGCAAACTTGCCCGTCGCAAAGCTACACGCTCGACGCGCTGGGAGACCGCTTTGCGTCGTTTCTCGATGAGACGCGCCCCGATCGAGATGAAGAGGGCCGGCCGACCGAGGAGTGGCCCGATTTCCTGATCGACCTGGCGCGGCTGGAGTGGACGATTTCGCAGGTGTTCGACGGGCCGGGCAACGAAGGCCGCCCGACGTTGAGCGCCGAGCAGCTTCTTGCCATTCAGCCCGACGAGTGGCCCGGCCTGCGACTTCTGCCGGCGCCGTGTTTGCGGCTGCTGGAATTCCATTTTCCGGTGAACGAGTATTTCACGCGACTGCGCGAGCTGCCACCTGACGCCGAACCGCCTGACATTCCGTCGAGCGAGGCAAGCTGGCTCGCCTTGTCACGTAAGGATTTTGTGGTTCGCCGTCATGCGCTCTCTCGGCCGCAGTATGTCTTGCTCGCGGCGCTGGCGGACGGGCAGACCATCGGCGCAGCGATCGCGTATTTCGCGGCCACGGCCGAAGCGGATTTCGAGACGTTGGCGCTCCAGCTCAACGAATGGTTTCGCACCTGGGCGGCCGCCGGATTTTTCATCGGTCACGAACCGCACGCCTGACAGTTTCACGTCCAGGCGAATTCGCCGGCGTTGGCGCTGGGCAAGTGCGTGACGCCCATCAACCACTTATCGACCGCGCGCGCGGCCTCGCGGCCTTCGTGAATGGCCCAGACCACCAGCGATTGCCCCCGTCGCATGTCGCCGGCCGCGAACACCCCTGCCACGCTCGACATATAAGCGGCGTCGCACTTCACGTTGCCGCGCGGGTCAAGTTCAAGGCCAAGTTGCTCGATCGGGCCGCGCCGCTCGGGGCCGAGAAAGCCCATCGCCAACAGCACCAATTGACAAGGCCATTCCTTCAAGGTTCCCTCCACCTCGCGGAAGGCTTGCCGGCCCTGCTCGTCGGTGTACCACTCGATCGTCACCGTCACCAGCCCCTTCACGTGGCCCGACTCGTCGCCGCGGAACTCCTTGGTGAGAACGCTCCAATGCCGGTCGCAGCCTTCTTCGTGCGAGGAACTGCTGCGCAACATCATCGGCCAATAGGGCCAAGGCGAACCGGCGGGCCGCTGGTCGCGGCGCGGAAAAGAACCCAGGTCGGGCGGCTGCGCCAACAGTTCAAACTGCGTCACGCTGCGCGCTCCATGACGGTTCGAGGTGCCGGTGCAATCGCTGCCGGTATCGCCGCCGCCAATAATGATCACGTCTTTGCCTGTCGCCGTGAGTGAGATGTCCGCCGGAATCACGTCGCCTTGGTTGCGTTTGTTCTGCTGCGGCAAAAACTCCATCGCGAAGTGAATGCCATTTAGCTCACGGCCGGGAATGGGCAGATCTCGCGGCTGCGTGGAACCGCCGGTCAGCAAGATCGCGTCGTAGTTTTCGCGCAACTCGCTAATGGGGATATCGACGCCGATGTTGGCGTTGCAGCGAATTTCCACGCCTTCGGCTTCGATCTGCTTGATGCGCCGCCAGACGCGAGATTTTTCCAGCTTGAAGTCGGGAATGCCATACATCAAAAGTCCGCCCGGCCGGTCGGCGCGCTCAAAGAGCGTCACTTCGTGGCCGGCGCGGTTGAGTTGTTGCGCGGCGGCCAGCCCGGCGGGACCGGAACCGACGATGGCTACTTTCTTACCGGTGCGCGTCAGCGGCGGTTCGGGCACGATCCAGCCTTCGTCAAAGCCGCGGTCGGAGATGGACATCTCAATCTCCTTGATGGCCACGGGATCTTCGTTGATGCCCAATACGCAGGCGGCCTCGCAAGGGGCCGGGCAGACCCGACCCGTGAACTCGGGAAAGTTGTTCGTGGCGTGCAGCCGATCGAGCGCGTCGCGCCACTGGTCGCGATACACCAGGTCGTTGAAGTCGGGGATGATGTTTCCCAACGGGCAGCCGGTATGGCAGAACGGCACGCCACAATCCATGCAGCGCGCGCCCTGTTCGCGCAGGTCGGCCAACGGCAGCGGCTGGATGAACTCGTGATGGTGTTTCAACCGCTCGTCAACCGGCTGGTTGTCGTGATGTTTGCGCCCGTAGCGCATGAATCCGTGAATGTCACCCACAGGGGCCTCGATTTTAGATTTAGATTGTGGATTTTGGATTGGTTTGTTTTTGCCGGAGCTGATTGCGGATTTCCTCGATTGCTTCGCGCCAATCGCAAGTTTCTACTTCGCCCCGATGCAGGGCATCGCTCCGCCTTTGAATCTCTTCCGCCCATGCCTCTTCGGCGTCCGGATACTCTGGTTCGAGGCTTTCGAGTAGTAGCTGTGCGAGCGCCGCACGCTCGGATGGGGCCAGTGCCAAGGATCGAGCTAACAGATCGTTGAAAGCATTCATGTTTTTCTCTTTGTTAATAATACCATTGGCACGCTCGTAATGACGGCGATTGGCAAGCCCGCGGCTGCCGGCGTCAACATGTTCACGGGAACAACGCCCTTTCAGGGCTACCATTCTGGCGCGGACATGAACCCAGGGTTCCGCTGCGCTCCACCCTGGGCTATCGAATGACGCCCCCTTCGGGGCTACGTTGCCTCGCGTTCAAAACCCAAAAATCGCCTCACCCCACCGCCGCCAGCACGCCCACCGGCTCGCCGCGATGAGCTTCGACCGCGTTCTGCTTCTTGATTTCAGCCAATGCCCGCTTGTAGTCTTGCGGCATCACTTTGACAAACTTGGCGATCAGCCGCGGCCAGTTGTCAAGCACGTACTGCCCGCGCGGGCTGTCGGTGTATTCGACGTGCTTGCGAATCAGGTCATGCAGGGTCTGCTTGTCTTCGGCATCGACCACTTTCTCCAGATCGACCATTTCCTTGTTCACCAAGCGCGGGAACGTGCCGTGTTCGTCCAGCACGAAGGCGATGCCGCCGCTCATGCCGGCGGCGAAGTTGCGGCCGGTCGGACCAAGAATCACCGCCACGCCGCCCGTCATGTATTCGCAGCCGTGATCGCCCACGCCTTCCACCACCGCCTTGGCGCCGCTGTTGCGCACGCAAAACCGCTCGCCGGCCAGGCCGTTGAGATACACCTCGCCGCTGGTCGCCCCGTAGAGCACCACGTTGCCGGCAATGATGTTTTCCTCCGGCACCAGGCTGCTGTCGCGCGGCGGATAGACAATCAATTTGCCGCCCGATAGCCCCTTGGCGCAGTAATCGTTCACGTCCCCCTCGACGCGCACGGTGACGCCGGGCACGCCAAAGGCCAGCAGGCTTTGGCCGGCCGTGCCGTGGAAGTTGAGTTGGATGGTGTCTTCCGGCAGGCCGACGGGGCCGTAGCGCCGCGTGATTTCGCTGGAAAGAATCGTTCCCACCGTGCGGTTGACGTTGCGAATCGGCAGGTGGTGCGCCACCGGCTCGGCGCGTTCGAGCGCCGGCTCGCACAGCGCCAAAAGCGTGGTCATATCGAGCGATTTCTCAATGCCGTGATCTTGCTTGTCGGCACAATAGCTTTTTACGTTCTCGCGCGCCGGCGGTTGATAAAGAACATTGGAAAAATCAAGTCCGCGGGCCTTCCAGTGGTCGATGGCCTGGCGCGTGTCGAGCAGATCGACGCGGCCGACCATTTCGTTGATCGTGCGAAAGCCGAGCGAGGCCATGATCTCGCGCAGCCCTTCGGCGAGCAGGAAAAAGAAGTTGACCACGTGCTCCGGCTTGCCCGTGAACTTCTTGCGCAGCTCCGGGTCTTGCGTGGCCACGCCGACCGGGCAGGTGTTGAGATGGCATTTGCGCATCATGATGCAGCCCATCGTCACCAGCGCCGCCGTGGCGATGCCCCATTCTTCAGCGCCCAGCAGTGTGGCGATGGCAATGTCGCGCGGCGTGCGCAATTGCCCGTCGGTTTGCACGATGATACGGCCGCGCAGGTCGTTCTTCACCAACACCTGGTGCGTTTCGGCCAGGCCAAGCTCCCAAGGTATGCCGGCGTGCTTGATCGAGGTGTAAGGGCTGGCGCCGGTGCCGCCGTCGTGGCCGCTGATGAGCACGACGTCGCTTTTGCCTTTGGAGACGCCCGCCGCGACCGTGCCCACGCCCACTTCCGCCACCAGCTTCACGCTGATGCGGGCCTGGCGGTTGGCGTTTTTCAGGTCGTGAATGAGCTGCGAAAGGTCTTCGATGGAATAAATATCGTGGTGCGGCGGTGGCGAAATCAGGCCCACGCCCGGCGTGCTATGGCGAATGCGGGCGATCTCCTTATCGACCTTATGGCCGGGCAACTGACCGCCTTCGCCCGGCTTGGCCCCCTGGGCCATTTTGATCTGCAACTCCTCGGCGTTGACCAGATATTCGCTCGTCACGCCAAAGCGACCGCTGGCCACCTGCTTGATGGCGCTGGAGCGGCGGTCGCCGTTGGGTTCGGGCGTGTAGCGGGCCGGATCTTCGCCCCCTTCGCCGGTATTGCTGCGACCGCCGATGCGATTCATGGCGATGGCCAGCGTTTGATGCGCTTCGAGCGAAATCGAGCCATAAGACATGGCCCCCGTGGCGAACCGTTTGACGATCTCCTTGGCCGGTTCCACTTCGTCGAGCGGCACGGGATCGCGCTTTTTGAACTCCAGCAGGCCGCGCAACGTCAAAAGCCGCCGCTCCTGGTTGTCGATCTGTTCGCAGTATTTCTTGAAATCGGCGATGCTATTGAGCCGTGTGGCATGTTGCAGCTTGGCGACCACTTCGGGGTTGAGCGTATGGGCTTCGCCCTTGCGGCGCCACTGATATTGCCCGCCCACGTCGAGCGTCAGGCTGCGCGGCATGTCTTTGCCGGGAAACGCGCTGTCGTGCCAGCGGAGCGATTCATCGGCGATGGCTTCGATGCCCACGCCTTCGATACGGCTGGCGGTCCAAGTGAAATACTCGTCGATCAGCTTGCGATTCAGGCCGATGGCCTCGAAAATCTGCGCGCCGCGATAGCTTTGCTGCGTCGAAATGCCCATCTTCGACATCACTTTGAGCAGGCCCTTGCCGACCGCTTTGACAAAGTTCTTTTCGAGTTTTTCAATCGGCGCGTCAGCCGGCAGGTAGCCCTCGCGTTGCATCTGTTCGATGGTGGCAAAGGCCAAATAGGGATTCACCGCGCCGGCCCCATAGCCGGTGAGCAACGCGAAGTGATGCACCTCGCGGGCGTCGCCGGTTTCGACAATCAGACCGCAATGCGTGCGGGTCTCTTCGCGAACCAGATGGTGATGAACGCCGCTGGTGGCCAAGAGCGCCGGAATGGGAACCATTTCGGCGTGTACGCCGCGATCGGAAAGAACAAGCAAGGTCGCGCCTGCGGCGACGGCGTGCGAGGCTTCCTGAAAAAGCTGGTGCATGCGCCGTTCGAGCCCGGCAATCCCTTGCGCCCGTGGAAAGAGCAGCGAGAGCGTGCGCACTTGGAAGCCCGGCCGGTCGAGCGATTTGATCGCGGCCAATTCGTCGTTGGTCAAAATCGGCTGTTCCAAACGCAGCAACCGACACAACTCAGGCGTTTCCTCCAGCAGGTTGCCCTCAGAGCCAACGGTGGTCACCAGCGAGGTGACAATCTCCTCGCGAATGCCATCTAGCGGCGGGTTTGTCACCTGCGCGAAGAGCTGCTTAAAGTAGTTATAGAGCGACTGCGGCCGATCGGAGAGCACGGCCAACGGCGTGTCGGTGCCCATCGAGCCAATCGGCTCCTGGCCGTCGAGCGCCATCGGCGCTAAGAGAATCCGCAGGTCTTCCAGCGTATAGCCAAAAGCCCGCTGCAAGCGCAACAGATCGTGCCGGGCATCGTGCGCATGCCCGTTGCCATGAAACTGCCCTTCCTGCTCCTTGTCTCCTTGTCCCCTTGTCTCCTTGTCTCCTGAAGCGCCGGCAAGCTCCACAACCTTTGCGAGCGTGACCTGATTCTCCCGCAGCCACCGCCGATACGGGTGGCGCGCGGCCAGCTCGTGCTTGATTTCCTCGTCGCTGATGATGCGGCCTTGCGCGGTATCGACCAAAAACATGCGGCCCGGCCGCAGGCGGCCTTTCGATTCAATGTCGCAGGGCGGAATGTCGAGCACGCCGGCTTCGGAAGCCATCACGACCGTGCCCCCCTTGGTGACCCAGTAGCGGCTGGGCCGCAGGCCGTTGCGGTCGAGCACGGCGCCGATCGAGGCGCCGTCGGTAAAGGCCATCGAGGCCGGCCCGTCCCACGGCTCCATCAGGCAAGCCTGATATTCATAGTACGCTTTCTTTTCGTCGCTCATGCTCTCGTGGTTGGCCCACGGTTCGGGAATGAGCATCGACATGGCTTGCGGCAACGAGCGGCCGGTG
The DNA here is from genome assembly GCA_036379555.1 of Pirellulales bacterium. Lineage (GTDB taxonomy): Bacteria > Planctomycetota > Planctomycetia > Pirellulales > JAICIG01 > DASSFG01. Next base: position 17,366 of record DASVGM010000025.1, read on the forward strand.
ACGACGAGCAATTCCAGCATGTTGTCGAAGATGGCCGAGTCGCTGGCGCCGGGCGTGCAGATCGGCTTGATCTTCGCCAAGTCGGCCCCGAATTTTTCGCTTTTGAGCATGCTCCGCCGGGCGTGCATCCAGTTCACGTTGCCGCGCAGCGTATTGATCTCGCCATTGTGGGCCAGGTAGCGAAAAGGATGAGCCAAGTCCCAGGTGGGAAAGGTATTGGTGCTGTACCGCTGATGAACCAAGGCCAAAGCCGACACATATCGCTGGTCGGCCAGGTCGGCATAAAACGGCTCGACCTGATCTGCCAGCATCAGCCCCTTATAGACGATCACGCGCGACGAGAGCGTCGGCACGTAGCAATATTTTTTTTGCGTTAGTTCGCTGGCCCGCGCGGCGGTTTCAAGCTGCTTGCGGATGACGTACAGTTTCCATTCAAACATGTCGGTGGGCGTCTGTTTGCCGCGACCAACAAACACCTGGCGAATCACCGGCTCGACGCGCCGGGCCACGTAACCAATATGGGCGTTGTCGATCGGCACGTCGCGGAAGCCCAGCAACTCTTGACCTTCCACCGCGATCAGTTCGGCCAGCTTCCGCTCGCACCAGGCGCGCTCGGCGGCATCCGTCGGAAGAAAGACCGTCCCCACGCCATAATCGCCCGGCTCGGGCAGTTTGAACCCCGTGTCCGCGCAGACGGCGGCGAAGAACTCATGCGGAATCTGTGTGAGAATGCCGGCGCCGTCGCCGGTCAACGGATCGCAACCACAGGCGCCGCGGTGCGCCAGATTCACGAGAATCTGCAAGCCTGAACGCACGATGTCGTGCCGCTTCTCGCCGCTGATGTTCGCCACAAAACCGACGCCGCAGGCGTCATGTTCGTTGGCCGGATCGTAAAGCCCTTCGCGCGCCGGATAGCCTGGGTTGATGTGTTCCGAGTGCATGTTTTACCTCCGTCGATTTCCATTGAGTTGCTCATGGCGATGGTCCGCCGCGGCGCCCATTGCCACGCTTCCGACCGCCGCTTCGCGCCCTTTCTCGCTCCGCTCTTCGCCGGCGTATCCATTGCCGGAATGCCCATTCGAGTTGCCATTGCCGGTCTCGGCCGTGGCGGTGTCGATGCCGATCGTTCGCGCTTCACTGGCGCGGGCCTGTCGCTGCAAAAGCTCAATGAAGCGCACGGCCACCGTGCTCAGTTCCTTGCCACGCCGATGAATAATGCCCAACGGCCGCACAAGCTCCTGCGTATTGAGCGGCACGGCTCGCAAGGTGCCGGCTTGCACCTCGCCTAAAACCGTTGGTGCGGGCAACAATCCCACTCCGGCGTCAATCTCAATGGCTCGTTTGATCGTTTCGATGTTGTCAAACTCCATCACCACACTCACCGACGCCTGATGCAGATCGAGCACACGGTCGATCTCGCGGCGAATGGTGAGGTTGCTATCGAAGCCGACCATTTTCAGGCCATGCAGTTCTGCTAACGCGATACCGCCGCGGCCAGCCAGCGGATGGCCGGGGGCGCAAACCAGCACCATCGGCTCCTCACGCCAAGCGAGCGCTTCGATGGAGCGTGACGATTTGGGATAGCTAATCAGTCCAAGATCGGCGACATCTTCTTCCACAGCCTGATAGACTCGGTCGGGATGCAAGTATTCCAGTCGCACATTGGCCTTAGGGTGTTGGCTCAAAAACTCCTGCAACGAGCGGTTCATGTGGTGCAAGCCGACCGAGTAGATCGACGCCACGCGGATTCTGCCCGCCACTTCCTCGTGCAGCCGGCGAACGCGGTCTTCCACCGCGAAATACCGCTCAACCACCTCGCGGCAGCCCTCGTAATAAACCTCGCCTTCGGGCGTGAGCATGAAAGGCCGTTTGGACCGATCAAGCAGCTTCACCCCCAGCCCTTCTTCAAGCTGCTGTACGAGTTGGCTCGCCCCCGACTGCGAAATGCCGTTTTCGTCGGCGGCGCGTGAAAAACTCCGCTGCCGAACGACATCGCAGAAAACTTTCAGTGCCTTAAGCTGAACCGCCATTGAAATAATGAAACCGAATTGAATGCGCACGTAGTATCCGTTTGCGAGATACCACAGTATTGGCTAATATAGCATTTGTCAAGTCGGGTGCGCGCAAAATCAGTTCGGCTTATTTTTGTGAGCCGGCGAATGGGCGGTTGGCCAGCGGCGTGCTGCCAGGCTCGCTGTCGTTTAGGTCGGCAGCGCGCTGGTATGTCGCCCTGGAACTAAGAATCCTTAAAAGTCTAGGCTCGCTGCAGGCTTCTCTGCTACAATTCAGACGTAAGCAGCCGCAGCTCTCTTGGAGTGCGGCGATTCATCGCCGCTTTCAACCGTCGCGGAGCGACCTTCTCTCCGACCACAAGGATGGATGGCGCGTTCCGGGGGCCACCAGCCTTGTTCCAGCGTTTGTCTGGATCCAGTGCTTGCGCAGGCCGCGTCTGGACAACCGGTGCCGGGTCAGGAGCGAATCAGCCGATTTACAACGTACCGCGATAAAAAGAAGGTCGCTCCGCGACAAGGGAAAGCGGCGATGAATCGCCGCACTCCAAGA
>DASVGM010000026.1:0-14166 GCA_036379555.1 Pirellulales bacterium
GCGCGTCTTGGGCCTCCGGCGAACGCGCCTGGATGACCTGATCTTGGACGAATCGATCACCGGCATTCCGCCGCAGATCGATCCCGGCCCGGTGCTGGCCGCGGCGGCCGCGCAAGAGTGGCAACGAACGCTCTCGCTCGACGACGAAGCGCGGCATTTTTTGGCGCGCATCGGCTTTTTGCGGCAAGCGATGCCCGAACTGGAATTGCCCGACTTGGGAGAAGATTCCTTGCTGGGCGTGTTGCCGTTGCTCTGTGCCGGCCGGCAATCGTTTGACGAGTTGCGTCGCGCGCCGGTGGCGCCCGCCTTAACGTCGATGCTGACGCCGGCGCAGCTTGCCGCGCTGGAGCGCGAAGCGCCGCGGCGAATGTACGTGCCCAGCGGTCGCACGTTGCCCTTGGAATATGCGGGCGGGCGACCGCCGATTTTGGCCGTCAAGATCCAAGAGATGTTTGGCATGCCGGAGACGCCGCGCGTGGCCGGCGGGCGCGTGCCCGTGCTGCTGCATTTGCTGGCTCCCAACATGCGTCCGCAGCAGGTGACTTCCGACCTGGCGAGTTTTTGGAAAAATGGCTATTCGGTGGTGCGCAAGGAGCTTCGCCGCCGGTACTCGAAACACGCCTGGCCGGACGATCCGCTTTCCGCTTCGCCCACACGGTGAAGGCGCCCCGTGGGGCGGCCGCCACCGTCGACAACTATGGCCTTTACGTTGACAAAAACAAAAACCGCGACATTGCACACGGCAAAGCGCCGACTGGCGGCGCGGCAACGAGCTTGATACCATCAACGTCGGGCGATTTTCAACTGTCAAGCGGTGCCACCATGAAAGAGGTCGACGCCAAGGCGTTTTTAGACGAGCATCAAGTAAAATACGTACTGGCGCAGTTCGTCGACATTCACGGCGTGGCCAAAACAAAGTCGGTGCCGGTGGCTCATTTCGCTGAAGTCGTCGGCGATGGAGTCGGTTTCGCCGGCTTCGCCGTCTGGGGGCTTGGCCAAGAACCGCATCACGCCGACTACATGGCCGTCGGCGACCTCGCCACACTCTCACTCGTGCCTTGGCAGCCGGGTTACGCACGCATTGTTTGCAACGGCATGGTGAATGGCCAACCGTGGCCGTTTGACACACGCTTCATTTTGCGCGAGCAGATCGCCCGGCTTGGTCAGCGCGGGCTGACCATCAACACCGGCCTCGAACCCGAGTTCATGCTGTTCTGCCGCGCGGCCGACGGTTCGTTTTCCATGGCCGACGCCAGCGATACGCTCGATAAGCCCTGCTACGATTACAAGGGCCTTTCACGCAGCCGCGCGTTCATTGAAAAGCTGGTTGAGTCGCTTCTGGCGGTGGGCATCGACGTTTATCAGGTCGATCACGAAGACGCCAATGGGCAGTTTGAAGTCAACTTCACCTACAGCGACGGGCTAACCACGGCCGACCGGCTGGTGTTCTTTCGCATGGCGGCCGGCGAGATCGCGCGGGAGATGGGCATGATTTGTTCGTTCATGCCCAAGCCGCTCGCCAATCGCACCGGCAGCGGCCTGCATACGCATCTTTCCTTGGCCAGTCGCGAGAGTGAGAACCTGTTTTGCGACGCGGCCGACAAACGCGGCTTGGGCTTGTCGCCGCTCGCCTATCATTTTTTAGGCGGATTGCTGGCGCATGCTCCGGCCCTGACGGCTTTCGCGGCGCCGTGTGTGAACTCGTACAAGCGGCTCGTCGTGGGCCGTTGTTTCTCCGGTTCAACCTGGGCGCCGGCCTATATCTCTTATGGGGTCAACAACCGCACCTCAATGGTCCGCGTGCCGCCGGGACGCTTGGAGTTGCGCCTGACCGATACGAGCTGCAATCCATATCTTGCCACCGCGGCGATCATCGCCGCCGGACTGGATGGCATCGACCGTCGCCTCGATCCGGGCGAGCCGCAAAACGTGAATCATTACGCGCTCTCGGAGGCCGAATTGCGCGAGCGTGGCATTCGCGTCTTGCCGCAAAGCCTGCACGAAGCACTGGCCGCTTTGGAAAGCGATCCGCTCTTCCACGAGACTCTGGGGCGCGATTTTGTCGACGAGTTCATGCGCTTAAAGCGCATGGAATGGGTCGAATACCAGCGCCACGTTTCGGACTGGGAAATCAGACGCTACCTTGAGTTTTATTGAGAGCATTTCCAACGAATTGAGGCGCCCGCGGCTTACGAAGCAAGGCCGCGACGCACGCGCAGCACGATCGCCGCCACGCCAATGACGGCTAGCAGCGTCTTGCCTTGATCCTGTCGCGTTCGTCCGAGAAAGGCCGGCCAGTCGAAGGTTGAACCGGCCGGCGAGGCTTGCTCCGACCCCGCGGCCGCGAAGTTGCCAATCGCACTATCAGGACGGCGCGACAACACGGTGCCGTTGGCCGAAGCCTGTAACACATCGTAATCGGTCGATACCTGGGCCGGCGCGGACGAGGAATTGGCAGCCAGCCTGCCCAACGCGGCCTGCCGCGCGACCGCGCGCGGCGCCACGGCAACCAAATTCGCCGTTGCGTCGCGAGGGCCGTCGGGAATGACGCCGGAGAGAAACAGCCGCACGCGGCCGCAATAGCTGCCCATCGTATAGCCGCCTCCTTCGCCCCACAACACGCCGGCCAATTCGCCGCGACCGTTGAAAATCGGCCCGCCCGAATCGCCCTGGCGCGCCGCGGCGGCCAATTCAACCATTTCGCGCGGCAAGCGCGTGTTCGGCGAAAGGTAATTGGTGCAACGGCCGCTGGCCAGACGGTAAGGGCCTTTGCCATAGCCGGCAATGGCCAGCATTTCGCCCGGCCGCGGCGGCTGGGTGGCCAATGCGACCGGCTCGACCGGCGGACGCCAAATGGCCAGGGCGGCTAAATCCCAATCGCGGTCGGATTTCACCACGTTCGCCAGCGAACGAAAGCCATCGGCAAACAGCACCGTCGGCGCGCGAACCGCATCGCTAACCACATGCCAATTGGTAACGACAAGACCGTGCTCGCCTTGCACGTCGACAAGTGTGCCGGAGCCATAGGACGTGCTGCCGCGTTCGGGCACAATGATGCGCGCCACGGCCGGGTGCGGATGGATGTCTTCCGTCGGCAGATCGGCGTCGGGGTCGTCGCCGGCAGTAATAATGGAGCGGGCGCGAGCGGGCGAACCGGCCCCGATCTCGCGAAACGTGTCGGCCCACAGCCGGCCGTCGGCGGCCAGCATGGCAATTACCCCGGCCATCGCCAGTTTAAGCCGATGCACGATGCTCTCCACCTACTTCGCGGGCCGCTTGCGCCGGCCGTCATGCTGCGCGGTCGGCCGCGCGAACCGGGCACCGCTGGCTGGTTAAGTTGTTGGCATACGCAATATGCGTCGCGCGTCACCAAATAGTTTCGGCGCTTCGCCCGCCAATTCTAAAACCGCGGCCGAACTGGCCATAGGGTTTGCGCAATTGGCGCTAACCACAGTGGCGACTCAGGGGTATAATCACGAATTTGCCGGAGACGCCGAATACGATGACCGATTCCGTGCTAATCACGATCCGCCAACTCTTAGCAGAGCGCGGCGTCGCTTTCCGCGAGAAAGTGCATCCACCGACCTACACCTCCGCGGAAGCGGCGGCGGCGCGCGGCGAAGCTTTGGAGGTTGGCGCCAAGGCGCTGCTCCTGAAAACGGACGAAATGTTTCGCCTGTTTGTCATGCCGGCAAACCGCAGGCTTGAATCCGCCGCGATCAAACGCGAACTACGGCTCAAAAAGATTCGCTTCGCGAGCGCTGAAGAACTCTACGAGCTGACGGGCCTGGTGCCCGGCTCGGTTCCGCCCTTCGGCTCGCCGATACTGCCGTTCGATCTCTACGCCGACGACTTCGTGGGAGTGACGTCCGGACGTGTCGCTTTCAACGCCGGCTCCTTGACGAATTCGATCATCATGTCTGCGGCCGATTGGGATACGGTCGCTCGCCCCAAGCGGTTCTCGTTCGCCAGAGCGACCGCGCCACAATCGACGACGGAGGAACACTAATATACAGTAAGAAGCCTAAGCAGTTTGCCTACCTACCGAACGTCCGACCAACCATGTTTCGCCATCATCGACTTTTTTTTCAAGAATATTTGCGTCACTTTCATCACACCGGGGCGATCGCGCCGAGCAGCCGCTGGCTGGGGGCCGCGCTGGCCAGGCATGTGGCGAACGGCGACGCCCCGCGGCGCGTGCTCGAAGTCGGGCCGGGCACCGGCGCCGTGACCGGCCATATCGTCAGCCGTCTGAAAGACAGCGACCGCTTTGACCTGGTGGAGCTCAATCCCGCGTTCGTCGATTGTTTGCGGCGCCGTTTTACCAGCGAACCGCGTTTTGCGGCCGTCAACGACCGAGCGCGGGTTATTCATGCGGCGGTTGAGGAATTGCCGTGTGACGAGCCTTACGACGCCATCGTATCCGGGCTGCCGTTCAACAACTTCGCCGAGAGCGACGTGCGGCGCATTTTGGAGGCGTTTGGCAAGCTGATGGCGCCGGGCGGCACGCTTTCGTTTTTTGAATATGTGGGCGTGCGTCCGGCGCGGGCGCTCGTGAGCGGCAAACGCGAACGCGAGCGGCTCAATGGCGTGGGCCGCGCCTTGCGCGAGGTGCTCGATCGCCGCGAATTCTCCTGCGAGTGTATTTGGCCGAACGTGCCGCCCGCCTGGGTGCATCATGTGAGGGCGTAAAGCGACGCCTTCCCAAATCGCTCTTGCCCCCCCGCGGCCGAAATGCTATCGAGTTCGGTTCGCATCCGGGCTGGAGTCGCAAAACACGTGCTTTCGCCAAGCCAATCCAAGTTGAAAGGCCACTCGCCGCTCGCCGCGCTGCGCCCGCTCTGTTATTGCCTCGCGTTCATCGGCCTTCCCGTTGCCTGGCCGGCCGCGGTCACGCGCTGGCTGGCGTATGGCACGGCCGCCCGGCCGTTTTGGGCAGCTCTGGCGGCGGTGCAGGCGGCGGCCCTCATTGGGTTAGCCTGTTTTGCGCATCGCAATCGGACAACGTACACGAGCGTGTGTCGCGAAATCCGTGAGAATTCCGGCCGTAAATCAACGGTGCGGCGGCTTTGCTTTACCATCGCCTGGTGTCTGGCATACGCGCTCGGCTGGTCATTCCAGGCCTCCGGCCTTTCCGACGCCGGAGTCACGCTTGGTTATCTTCTGACGACGGCGTGGATTGCCTTCGCCGCGTTGTTGGCCGGCGGCCTGCTGCCGGAGGTTCGAGCGCGGTGGCTCGTGGCATCGCTAGGCACGCTGGCGGTCGGGATGGCGTTGATCGAGTCTCGAGGTTTGGACGGCGCCGGCCGCGCGATCGTTTGTTGGCGGCTGGAGCCGGGCTCTGGCGTGATTTACGGCGAGATTTACGGCGGCGAACGCCCTGCGCCGCGTTTCGTGAATTGGCTCAGCGACCGTTCGCCTGATTTCCCCTGCTTTCGCGGTCCAGCCGGTAGCGGCCGTGTTGATGGCGTCGAACTGGCAACCGACTGGCGCGGCAGTCCGCCGCGACCGCTCTGGCGTCAATCCATCGGCAACGGCTGGGGCGGCTTCGCGGTTGTCGACGGTCGAGCGTACACCCAAGAGCAACGAGGTAATGACGAGTGCGTCGTCTGCTATCAGGCCACGACCGGCCAAGAGCGCTGGGCCTATCGCGAGCGCGCGAGGTTCACCAGCGCCACCGTCGGCGACGGGCCGCGAGCGACGCCGGCCGTGTGCGACGGTCGTGTGTATGCGATCGGCGGCACTGGCATCTTGAACTGTCTCGACGCGCTGACCGGCGAGCGGCTTTGGTCGGTCGATGTGCTGGCAGATAACGCCGCCGGAAACCGGCTGCACGGCTTCAGCAACTCGCCTTTGGTCGCGCATGGCCTCGTCGTCGTTAGCGTCGGCGGACGAGGACATTCGCTGGTGGCGTACCATGCGTCGGATGGAACACGCGCATGGCAAGCCGGCGACGATGAAGCCGGTTATGGCTCTCCGCTGATCTGCACGTTGGGCGGACAGGAACAGATTGTCATTCTCAATACGCCCGGCATCGCCGCGCATGACGTCCTCACAGGGGCCGTCCTCTGGTCGTTTGCCTGGACCAACGACACGCGAACGAATTGCTCGCAGCCGATACCGGTGGCCGGCGACCGCTTGCTCGTATCGACCGGTTATGGCAAGGGCTGCGCCCTGTTGCGCGTTGCCCGTGATGCCGACGGCTGGTCAACCGAAACACTTTGGACAAGCCGAAATCTTAAAACAAAGTTCGCCAGCGCGGTCGTCGCGGGCGAGCATGCGTTCGGTTTGGATGAAGGCATCCTCACCTGCATCCGCCTGACGGACGGCTCGCGCTGTTGGAAGGCCGGGCGTTATGGCCACGGCCAGGTGCTGCTGGTCAACGATGTCTTGTTGGTTCAAGCTGAGGATGGGCAGATCGTACTCGTCGCCGCCGACTCAACCGCCCACCGTGAACTGGCGCGGCAGCCGGCCTTGGACGACAAAACCTGGAATTACCCGGCGCTGGCCGGCCGGCTGCTTCTCGTCCGCAACGACCGGCAGGCGGCTTGTTTTGACCTTCCGACGAACTATCCATGATACGATTCAGTCGCCGCCGATTTCTACAATGTTCCGCCGGCGTGGCCTTGGCGGGCACGTCGGCCGCCGCCATTCACACGGCCACGCAAGATACGATTCGCCTGGGCCTGATCGGCTGCGGCGGCCGCGGACGGCAGCTTGCTTCGCTGGTGCGCTTGAGCGTCGTGGGACGGCGGTGCGGCAAGCTGGTGGCGCTATGCGATGTTTACCGTACACGCGCGGAGAGGGTGCGCGACGAATCATGCGCCGGCGCGACCCTTTGCGAGCATTATCAGGAGTTGCTCGATCGCGACGACTTGGAGGGCGTGATCATCGCCACGCCCGATCATTGGCATACGCCGCTGGTGCTGGCCGCGCTTAAGGCCGGCAAGGCGGTCTACTGCGAAAAGCCGCTTACGCTCACCGTGGCCGAAGGGCAGTTGCTCGTGGCGGCGGCGCATGGCGGGCAAGGCATCGTGCAAGTCGGCACGCAGCAACGCAGCGATTGGCGATTTCGCACCGCCTGCGAGCTGGTGCGCAACGGCCGTCTCGGCCAAATCCGGCGCGTTGAAGTTGCCTTGCCGACCGGTTCGCTGCCGGCTCACGCTACAGGCGGGCCGTTCGCCCCTTGTGCCGTTCCGGACGGGCTGAATTGGGATCTCTGGCTCGGCCAGGCTCCCGGGGCCGAGTTTTGCAAGCAACGCTACGATCCGTTTCGCTGGTGGTTTGAATATAGCGGCGGCTTCATGACCGACTGGGGCGCCCATCACCTCGACATCGTGCATCGCGCTTTGGAGGTGGAAGACGCCGGGCCGTTGGCCGTCGAGGGTCGGGCGGAGTTGCCTCAAATTGAAAACGGCTATAACACACCGCGCAAGTTCACCGTCGATTTCACCTATCCCGACGGCGTGACGGTGCAAGTGCGGCTGAGCGACGAGGAAAACGGCATTTTGTTCGAGGGATACGAGGGAAGAATCTTCGTCAATCGTGGACGACTGACCGGCAAGCCGGTCGAGCGTTTATCGCGCGATCCGTTGCCCGCGTCGGCCGTGCGGTTGGATAACGATACGCATTACCTGGGCACAGCCAACTATATTCACCTGCGCGAGTTCTTCGACTGCCTTCGCACGGGCAAGCGGCCCATCTCCGATGTGGCCAGCCAGCACCGTTCGGCGACGGCCTGTCACTTGGCGAACATCTCCATGCGACTTGGCCGCCGATTGCAGTGGAACGCCGCGACGGAGCGGTTTGTTGGCGACGAAGAAGCCGATTCGTTCTTGAGGCGTTCGCCGCGGCAGGGTTATGGCTTTGGTTGATCTGAGAACGCACCTTTTCCGTATGTCATCTACTGAGATGTTAGGATCCGTCCATCAAGCTCGGATCTATCCGCGAGAGCCATTAGACCAAACCAGTCGCAGCGCCTCTGGAGTATCTGAATCCTTGATGGCATGTAGAATCTTGCCGAGCAAATCCAGCCTGTCGATCTCCTGGATCTCGGGAAATAGAGCGAGTCCGGTGGCGGCGAACTTGAGCTCCAGCGCCACTTCAATCCCCGTCAAAAGGCTTTGCCGTGTTTCTCGTTGCGCCTCCTGCAGCGCTTCTTGCCGCCCTTCTTCCCGCCCCTTGGCTAGTCCCTTGGCTAATCCCTCGGCTAATCCCTTTTCGTGGCCTACAATTTCCGCACCCGTTACGAATGACATGCCTTTCTCCTTTGAAAAAACCTGAAGTTCTTGCCAAGCTAATGTTGCCAGCGGCTTTGGCAAGTCCATCATTCCGTCAATTAAGCGATATAACTGACGAATCCGTTCGGTGCCGAAACCCCGTTCAAAAAGCCGCTTGACGAGCCGCACCTCCGACGCGCGGCGCGCCTCGGCGTCGTGCGCGGCTCGCTGCGCTTCCAAATGTGCCAGCGCCACCACGGCAAATGGGTTCGGATTCGACTCCAATTTCGACTCGTCGCCGACATAGTCGAGCAACTTCGCAGTCGCGAACTGAATGCCAACCTTCGTTCCCCAAAGCTCGTAGCTAAAGTGATCCGGTCGCCAAGCCGGGCGGTTGTCGCCCAGGATGGCAAAACTGGCCACCTTCTTATTATAGCGATCAAACGCCCGGTAGTTGTAGACAAACATGCGTTCGGCGAAATCGGCGTCTTGCTGGCTCTGCACCTCAATATGCACCAGCACCCATTCCTCATTGCCGTTGGTCCGCCAGACCTTAGCCAGCATATCCACCACTCGCCGGCCATGTTCCGCATCGCGTGTTATTTGTTGCAGTTCTTTGTCGAGCATGGTGGCTCCGCGCGCCCAATCAATTTCGCGATGAGCCTCGGCGAAAAACAAACTCATAAACGGCTCGAAAAACAGATCCAACGCCTCTTTCCATACGGTATCGAAATTGGACATTGCTTTAGGCGGCCCAGGATTGATGATCGATTCTTGTCTCTATTCAAGGAGAAACTGCTTGGTATCGGCTGGTATAGCGGTTATTGGTCTTGGTATCGCTAAACAACGCGCTGACGAACGTGCCGCTCGGCGATCTCGCAATCTCCATGCCCACCAGCAGCTACTCCGGCGCCTTCTTCAACCGCCACGACTCATCAAAAAACCCGGCGGAAGCCACTTTGCCGGGCCAAAGTGCGTCTGGCGGAACGCTGAGATCGATCACCGCCCAGTCGGGTAATTTGGGCACCTGCCGCGCGTTGTTCAAATAAGCATACTCTCGATAGGTAAAACCGCTGTTCAGCACCACGTAACGCTCCGGGTTCAACGGATTCGGATAAATCATAATCAGGGCATGCTTGTCGGCCGCAAACGATTCTTCACCGACCTTGATCGTTTCCTCGTTCCAAGCGATCGGCAGCTTATCGGCGATTTTGGCCAAGAGCCGATTGCTCGCGCGATCGCCCCAGAGCACGAGGTTGCACCGCGCGATGTCGTCGTCGGTGATGTCTTTGTCGCTTTTCACCGGCGCCGTGCCGCGAAATTGGCGGCGCCATTCGTGAATGGCCCGCTCGAGCTCGGCGGCTGACCACTTGCCGGCGGCCTCATGCAGCGCCTCGCTGGACGGCCGTACAAACAAAAATGGCTCCATGAAGGCGTCGTCAATCGGCCCTTGCAGGTTGTGCCGCTTGCGCAGCCCGGCCGCGGGGCGCGGCCCCGCTTGCCATTTGCCCTCGTCGATGTGCGCTTGGGCATGCCAAGAACGGTCGCTCAACGGAGCGGGCAATTGCACTTCTTGATCGTCGATGAGCAGCGAAACCGGTTGATCGACGTCGAGCGGACTAAAACCGGCTGGAAAGTCAAAGGCCAGATCGGTGACGTTGTTGGTGTAAACATCGAGCGACGAGGCATCGGCCAGCACGGCTTTCACCGCCGACCGCTCCCAGTGTTCGTCCATGCCCTCGATCGTCACCCAACTCATGCGATTGTACTTGAGCGTGTAGGTTTCCAAATGCACGGCCGTCGGATAACGGTCGCGGCCCAGCAGGGCGATGCTGTCGAGTGCGCGTTCCACTTCGGCCGCGGCCGCGGGATGATAGCTGTGCATCGTGTTCGGCCCGATGACGTGCCGCAACTTGATACCGGCCTCGGCCAACGACTGCTCCATGATGTCGGCCGCTTGTTTTTGCGTGTCTTTCTCACCGCTGTAGGCCACCGTCGGGCAGTGAAAGAGGTTCGAGGCCCAGTCGGTGCAGTCGTAAAGGTGATAGAGTTTTTTCTCAAACCAGGTGGGCTGGGCCGCTTCTTTTTGGAAGTAGTGCAAAAAGGCGGGCGTCTCCGCGAAACCGGCGCCGCGATTGGCCGCGAACCAGCGATCGGCGTAATGCACGGCAAATTGCCAGCAGGCCGCGCCGCCCATCGAAAAACCGCGCACGGCGACCAACTCAGGGTCAATGCGGTAACGCCGCTGCGCATCGGCGAGCGCCTCCAGCACGTCGATTTCGCCGGCGAATTTGAAGGCGTTGCAATAGCGTCCATAGGGGTGCAGCACCAACGTATCGCGCGGGGTGAATTGGCCCGGCTTCTTACGGCGGTCTTGAATAAAGTTCAGCTCGCTCAAAGTCTCGCCGCGGCCATGAAACCAAATATCGAGCCGATAGGGCACTTTGCCTTGAAAGCCGTACGATTCCGGCACGACCAATCCATAAGGCTGCACCGAACCGTCGATGCGCGACACATATCCGCGCACCACCAGCCCGGTGGCGGTGGTCCAGGGCGACTTTCCCTGGGCAAGCTGTTCGGCACGCTCGCTTCCTTCACGCAACAGTTCGTCGGCCACGTCAAGCTCCTTGAGGCCAAAGAACTCGTTAAACGTCAAGGCGTCGTGAACGGCTTTCCAGTAGATTTCCACGTCGGGCGCGAGATCGCGGGTTTTCGCGTCGTGGCTGGCCTTCAGCGCGCTGAGCTTTTCCGCCAGCGCGGCCAGCCCCATTTCGAGCGTCTTAGCACGGTCGGCGGGCACCTCAACGCCGGGCTTGGGAATCGGCCGCACGTTGAGCGGAATGTTGTCATGCGGGCCATCGGCCCAAGCACTGCTGGCGAGCCAGCCCAATAAAAATGAAATCGCAAGCGGACGCATGGCTTGTTTTCCAAGGGATAACAAAGTAAACCGTTCTCTGGATTGCCGAGGAACCGCTAACTATACTTGAAACGCATGTGCCCGTCGATTAGGTATTGGGACGGCCGAGCGAGCAACCTTGAGGAAACCAATTCGATGCCCAAAGCGTTGACCATCGTAGGGTTGGTCGTAGCCAGTCTGTTATTCCTGTTGTTCGGTCTTGATCTGGCCTTGAAAATCCCATTTGGCCAGTTGCATAACCCGGTCATGGACATCGGTTTCATGGTCTGCGCGCTGATGCTGGCCTACCTGAGTTGGTCGGCGTTTCGCGATATTCCCTAATGCTGAATGGATCTCACCGGACAAACCGCCGTCGTGACCGGCTCTTCGAGCGGCATCGGACGCGCCATCGCGCTGGCGCTGGCCGGCGCGGGGGCCGACGTGCTGGTGCATGCGCGCCGCTCGCTGACAGCGGCGGAAGAGGTCGCCGCCGCGATTCGCGCCGTGGGCCGGCAATCCGAAATCAACCTCTGCGATTTGGCCGATGACGCGACGCACGCGGCTTTTGTCGAACGGGCCTGGGCCTGGCGGCGGGGCGTCGATATTTGGGTCAATAACGCCGGGGCCGACGTGCTCACCGGCGAGGCGGCGCGTTGGCCGTTTGAGCGCAAGCTGGCGCGGCTTTGGAGTGTCGATGTGTCCGCCACCATGCAGTTGGGCCGTCTGGCGGGAACGCGAATGAAAGAACGTGGGTCCGGCTCCGTGGTCAATATCGGCTGGGACCAGGCCGCGTCGGGCATGGCCAGCGACAGCGGTGAATTGTTCGCGGCGACCAAGGGGGCGGTGATGGCCTTTACACGCAGCCTGGCCAAGTCGCTGGCGCCTCAGGTGCGTGTCAATTGCGTCGCCCCCGGCTGGATCAAAACCGCCTGGGGCCAACAGTCAAGCGACTACTGGCAACAGCGCGCCACTCGCGAGAGCTTGCTGGAGCGTTGGGGCACGCCCGAAGATGTCGCCCAGGCGGTGCTCTTCTTGTCATCGCCCGCCGCGGCTTTTATCACCGGGCAAGTTTTGTCTGTCAACGGCGGCTATCGGGGCGGTTGAGGGTTTGTAAAGCTGAGCCAAACCCGGTACGATTCTCACGAACCCGCCGCCGCCCTTGAGGAACGATCGAAATGCCCACAAACCTGCTGCGCAACCTGCCGAGTGTGAACGAGTTGTTGGAAAGCCCGCCGCTCAAAGGCCTGGTGACACGAGTCAGCCATAATGTGGTGGTGACGCGCGTGAGGTCGTTTCTCGACGATCTGCGCAGTGAAATTCAGCATACGGCCGCGGAAGTCAAGTTTTCTGACGTTAAAGAACTGGCGCAGCGCATCGCCGAGCGCATTCTCGAAGCCGAAAAACCGCGACTGCGGCCGGTCATCAACGCCACCGGCGTAATCTTGCACACAGGGTTGGGCCGAGCGCCGTTGGCGGAAGAAGCGCTGGCCGAAATGAACGCCGTGGCCCGCGATTACGCCAGCGTGGAACTCGATTTGCCCGGCGGCCAACGCTCCCAGCGGGTGCAGGCGGTCGAAGGTTTGCTCACCGAATTGACCGGCGCCGAGGCGGCGCTGGTGGTCAATAACAATGCCGGCGCCACCATGCTGGCCTTGGCCGCGCTGGCCGCCGGCCGCGAGGTGATCGTCTCGCGCGGGCAGTTGATCGAAATTGGCGGCAGTTTTCGCTTGCCCGACGTGATGGCCACCAGCGGCGCGGTGCTGCGCGAGGTGGGAACCACCAACAAAACCCATCTCGCCGATTACGAGCGGGCCATCGGCGAGCGAACGGCGGCGTTGTTGCTCGTTCATCCCAGCAACTTCGTGGTGGTCGGCTTCGCGGAAAGCGTGGCTTTGCCCGATCTGGTCAAGCTGGGCCATGCCAAGGGGTTGCCAGTGGTGCATGACATCGGCTCTGGGGCGATGCTTGATTTCGCGGCCTTTGGCTTCGCCGACGAGCCTGTGGCGAGCGTCAGCATCCGGCAAGGCGCCGACCTGGTGCTCTTCAGCGGCGACAAACTGCTGGGCGGCCCGCAATGTGGCATCGCCGTGGGCCGCCGCGAGCTGGTTGAAAAGATGGCTCGTCATCCGCTGACGCGCGCTTTGCGGGTCGACAAGCTGACGCTGGCCGCGTTGGCCGGAACTTTGCGGCTCTATCGCGACGCCGATCAGGCCCGGCGCCGCGTGCCGCTGTTGCAACTTTTAAGCGCGCCGCTCGATAACCTGCGCACGCGCGCCGAGCGTCTGGCGCCGCAGATGGCGGCCTGCGCGGCCATCGCGTCGGCTGACGCCATCGAGGACGTTACGTACCTGGGCGGCGGCTCGGTGCCCGCCCAGCAGCTTGCCACCTGGTGCGTGGCGCTGACGGCGCGGGAGATGAGCGTCGATCGTTTGGCGGCGCGGCTACGTTGCGGGCAACCCGCGGTGGTCGGCCGCGTGCGTGAAGAACGGCTTTATCTCGATCTGCGCAGTGTTTTTCCGCGACAGGATTTGGAGCTTCTGGCGGCGCTGCGGGCACTGGGCGAAATGCCGGCGTCAGGAGAGCATCGTGCTGAATGATCGCGGGGCGACGGAAGCATAGCGCGACGTGGCACCATGCGATGGCCAAAGAGCGTGTCGCAACGGTTCGTCTTCAAAGGGTTGAAAGAAGCTCGTCCCATGACTTCGCCGACAGAATGGCCTCTCCCATCCGTTCTAGCCGTTCCACATCCAGAATCGAAACGAGCGCTGATTCGATGGCCGGTCCTGGGGGGCCCAAGAGCTTTCGCCCTTGCCTCAGCAAAAAGCGATGACTGGCCTTGACAAGACCTTCCTCTACCGCCATGTCGTACGCAGTTGATTCATGCATGACTCGAACTCCTTGATAGATACTGGCTAAGTCTTCTTTCTTGGTTCCACTGACAAATTCGTGAGTGGTTTTCGCGCCGATGAGCGGGGCGACGTTCGCGTTTTCAAAGGCATGGCCGGGCAAATAAATGATCACGCCTCGGATGCGTTTCCCTTGCCACAAGAG
>DASVGM010000027.1:0-5149 GCA_036379555.1 Pirellulales bacterium
ACTCACCGCCACGTCGTTGTGGTAAAGCTGCCAGATCGGTTCTTGCCAGTTGGGGTGCGAAATCAACAACTCAAACCCCGCGGGTTCGAGGAAGCCGATGCGCAACGTGTCGATGTCGGCCAGCCGCTCGCGCGCCGTGCCGCCGCGCGGGTCGAAACGCAGATAGAGATTATCGTCGTCAAAACCGAAATAGAGCGCCGTCAGCCGGCTTTCGGCCACCATCGACATTGCTCCCCGCGAACCGCTCGGCAGCCAGCGGCCGGCGTTGATCCATTCAAAATAGGTCCGCCGGCCGTCGACTTTCACGTTCAACAGGCTCGTGGGCTGAGTATGCAGGTGGGCCGCGCGTTGGCCCATGCTGATCGGCCGGGCCAGTTCGGCCGGCGGCACGTCGCCCAACAGCGTATAGACGTTTTGCAGGTGCTTGCGAAACAAGCGGTCAAAGAGCGCGTCTTGCGCGCTGGAATGCGAATCGCCAAACCACCAGAACCAATCGCTCCCCTCGGCGATGTACAACTCCGTCCAAGCCTGTTCGAGCTCCTCGTCGGTTTTTTGCCCGCTTCGCGCGGCCGCGCGCAAGTGCTCGCGCGTCTGGTAAAGCAGATCCCATGCCCGATTGCATTCGGGATGGCCGATCCAGATGCCGAAGTTATGTTGAATCCAGCTTCCGGCGAAGAGCGTGCCGATCTTGTCGGTGGCCGGATGATCGCGCAGATAATCGCCCACGCGCACCGGCTTGATCTTGGGATGCGTGACAACGCGGCGGTAGAGTTGGCGCAGGAAATCGACGCCGGCGTTGGGATAATATTCCCAGCAATTCTCGCCGTCCAAAATGATGCTCACCAGCGTAGGTCCGCTCTTACCAGCGACGGCATGGCCGATGCCTTCCAGTTTGCCGATAAAATCATCCACGGCGTGCTGGGCCTGATAGCGCTGATAATGAAAACCGATCTGATCGCTCATGGCGTGATCGCGAAAGACAATCTGAAGCTGCTGGCCCTTTTCCTCCACGCGCCACGGCCGATAGAGCATTTCCGGGTTACGCAAGAAGCCCTGCGCGTCGCGGGCCACCCAACCATCGGTTGAGGAAGTGAGAATCTCCTCGTCGGTGGCGATCCATTGAATGCCGGCCGCGGCTAACGTGGGAATCATTGCCTGGCAGACGGAGCCTTCGGAGGGCCACATGCCGCGCGGCTTTTCGCCAAATAGCTTTTGATGCAAGGCCACCGCCCGGCGCACATGCTCGGCGGCGTCTTCGGGGTATCCATTGAGGTGCTCGGGCAATTGGACGTGCGGCATCGCTTGCCTGGCCAGCCGCTTGTCCCACAGCAGCGGCAAAATGGGATGGTAGTAGGGCGTGGTGGTCAACTCCACCTGGCCGGCTTGAGCCAATTCACGATGCAGCGGCACGACTTGCCGCAGCAATTCCATTTGCTTATCGAGCAGCCAGAGCTTTTCCTGCTCGGTCCAATTGCGTCCCTTGGCGCGGAACTCAGCCAAATCGCGATCGCGCTCAAAGACCAGCGGGTGAATCCAGGTCAGGTTCGACCAGCATTGCAGGTCGATCAAATCGCGCTTGGCGAACCGTTTGGCCGCCCGTGCCGCGGGATCGACCGAGAGGCCGCGCTTTTGATACAGTTCCAGGTAACGCGGGTAAGGCCGGATCATCTGGTCCGGATGAACCATGAAGAAGTTGTCAAGCAGATAGTAAAGGTCTTGCTCGGTCAGGCCGTCGGCCGGAGCGAGTGAAACGCGCAAATGGGTGTCGACATGGCCACGGTCGGTGTAAGCCAGCAACTGGTCGAGCAGGCTGGGCACCAGATTGATGGTGGCATGAAACTCGGGCACCTCCTTCAACAACAGCGCCATGCCCAGATAATCTTTCGTGCCGTGCAGCCGCACCCAGGGCATTGGGTTTTCGCCGCTCACGTCGTCCGGGTAATACGGCTGGTGCTGGTGCCAGAGAATGGCGAGAGAGACGTCGTGCATGGTCGGTCGTCCGTGGCCCGTCGGTTGGTTTGGAGTTTACGTAGGGTAAACTTATAAGGTAAGACTTGAGGTGAAGAACGCCAAGGCCGCAGCTTGGGCATCGTCTTGGAGTGCGTGCGATTTATCGCCGCTTTCCGTTGTCGCGGAGCGACCTTCTTTTTATCTCGGCGCGTTTCCAATCAGCCGATCTGACCATCGCCTCGCAAGGCCGGCGCAAACGCTGTTACAACGATAGCAACTATCGGGAACCACCGGAATGTTTCGCTAATCCTCGCGAGCGGAGGGAAGGTCGCTCCGCGACGGATGAAAGCGGCGATGAATCGCCGCACTCCAAGATTGCCGCCGCTTACGTCTGGACCGCGGCTTGGGCGTTGGAGACTCAGACGTCATGCCAAGCCCAGGCGCTCGCGCTGGTAAACACCGCTGGTCACACGTCGCACCCATTCGGCATGGTCGAGATACCAGCGAACCGTAGTTTCAAGTCCGCTGGCAAAATCATGCCGCGGCGACCAGCCCAGCTCGTTTCGGATCTTGGTGGCGTCGATGGCGTAGCGGCGGTCGTGGCCGGGCCGATCCGTCACGTAAGAAATCAGGCTCGCGCACGGCGCGTGAGGCAGACCTGGCCGCAGCCGATCGACCAGTTCGCACACGCCGCGCACCACGTCTAAATTGGCCCGTTCGCAGTTGCCGCCGATGTTATACACTTCACCCACGCGGCCGCGCGCCAGCACGGCGCGAATCGCCTCGCAATGGTCTTCCACAAACAACCAGTCGCGCACCTGTTGGCCATCGCCATAGACGGGCAAGGGTTTGCCTTCCAAGGCGTTGAGAATCATCAGCGGAATCAGTTTCTCCGGAAACTGGTACGGCCCGTAATTGTTGGAACAGTTGGTGGTGACCACCGGCAGCCCGTAGGTGTGATGATACGCCCGCACAAAATGATCGCTGGCGGCTTTGGAGGCGGCGTAGGGCGAATTGGGGGCGTAACGGGTTTGTTCGGTGAAGGCGCCGGTTTTTCCCAGTGAGCCGTAAACTTCATCGGTGGAGACGTGCAAGAAGCGAAACGCGCCGCGTTGGGCGCCCTCGAGCCGCGACCAATATGCCCGGCAGGCGGCCAGAAGTTCGCACGTTCCCAGTACGTTGGTTGTGACGAAATCGGCCGGGCCATCGATCGAGCGATCGACGTGCGATTCGGCGGCGAAATGCACGACGGCTCGAGGGCGGTGCTCGGCAAGCAGCGTCTCGACCAAGGCGCGGTCGGCGATGTCCCCCTCGAACAGAAGGTAGCCGGGGTGGTTCGCGACGGGCGCCAGCGAATCGAGATTGCCGGCGTAGGTGAGTTTATCGAGGTTGATGAGGCGCGCGTCGGGGCTTTGCAGCCACTGGCGAACAAAGCAACTGCCAATAAAGCCCGCGCCGCCGGTTACTAAAGCCGTGTTCATGTTTGCACCATGATAATTCGCGGAGGCGGGGATCGTCAATTGGTGATGCCGCGCTCGCAACTTCGCGCGCGCCGCTCTACAATAGGGCCACGCGGCGCCGCCCAACGACGCGCCGCCTCGTTGGATCGGCCTTTCCAAACCACCAAGCACCAAAGCAGACGCACATGGGCGCCTACCGCCTCGACTTCGATACCCCGTGGTATCTGTTGCTGTTGACGCTACTGCCCATCATGTGGTGGTTTGGCCGCCGCAGCCTGTCGGGTTTGGGGCGCGTGCGCAAATGGGTGGTGCTGCTGCTCCGCTCGGCGGTGTTTGTGTTGTTCGTGCTGGCGCTCGCCGAGATTCAATGGGTGAAGACCAACGAAAACCTGACGGTCATCTACCTGCTCGATCAATCGCTGAGCATTCCGCCCGAACGCCGTGAGGCGATGACCCGGTTTGTGAACGAAACGGTTCGCCAGCATCGGCAAAAGAACGACCGCGTCGGTGTGATCGTTTTTGGCCGCGAGGCGGTGATCGAGATACCGCCGTTCGATGAAACGGTGCAGCTTGCACCACAGGTGGAAACGCCGCTCGATCCCGAATCGACCAACCTGGCCGGGGCCATCAAGCTGGCCCAGGCCACGTTTCCTGAAGACACGGCCAAGCGCATCGTGATCGTCAGCGATGGCAATCAGAACATGGGCGACGCTCTCGACCAGGCCCGCCACGTGGCCGACGCCGGCGTGAGCATCGACGTGCAGCCGGTGCTGTTTCTGTCCAAGAGCGAGGTGCTGGTCGAAAAAATCACGCTGCCGCCCGACGTGCGCAAAGGCCAACCTTTCGACCTGCGCGTGGTTCTCAACAACACCTCTCAACCGGCCGACGGCGAGACGGGCGTGGTCAAAGGCAAACTCATCGTCTCGCAACGCAGCGACGATCAACCGCGCGTGATTGCCGAAGAAAATGTCGAACTGCCGCCGGGCAAGCGCGTGTTCACCATTCGCCAGCAGCTCGACCAACCGCACTTTTATACCTACGAGGCCCGCTTTGTGCCCGACAACCCGGCCGACGACGGCATGGTGGAAAACAATCGGGCCACCACCTTCACGCACGTGCGCGGCAGCGGGCAAGTTCTCTTGATTGAAGACGCCGCCAACCGCGGCGAGCACGAAGTGCTCGTCGATCGGCTCGGCAAAGCCAACCTGGAAGTGACCGTTCAGCCCAGCGATCATCTCTTCACCGGGCTTGCCGAACTGCAACAGTTCGATACCGTCATTCTGGCCAACGTGCCGCGTGAAGACTTTACCGACCAGCAAATGGACATGCTGGCGCAGAACACGCAGAGCATGGGTTGCGGCCTGGTGATGCTCGGCGGGCCGAACAGTTATGGCGCGGGCGGCTGGAACAACACGCCCATCGAAGAGGCGATGCCGGTCGATTTTCAGATTAAGAGCGCCAAGGTGGTGCCCAAGGGCGCTTTGGCGCTTATCATGCACGCCTCGGAAATGGCCGAGGGCAATTTTTGGCAGAAGGTGATCGCCAAAGAGGCCATCCGGGCCTTGGGCAATGAAGATTATTGCGGCTTATTGCCCGGCACCGACCAATGGCTTTGGGACAACCGCGGCCGAGGCATGGTGCGCGTGGGCGGCGCGCGGCCGCGGATGCTGGCGCTCATCGACCGCATGACGCCGATGGACATGCCCGACTTTGATTCAGGACTGAAACGCGCTCACCGG
>DASVGM010000028.1:0-3460 GCA_036379555.1 Pirellulales bacterium
GAGATGTGTAGAACAACGAGGGGCAAGCCCCGATCGTGCAGGACGCAAAGCGCGCATTGTGACAGTCGGCATGTGCTCGATCGCACAGGTGATTGACAAAAAGCCCTGCCGACGGCGTGCGGGCAAGACAACTTCGCTTGGCGCAGCGTTTGCGTGTCAACATAAGGTAAAAGGCCACGCGTATTTTACATGGGCTTGAACCATGGCGGCAACCATTCTCGATAACACAGTCACTTTCGCGGCGGAACGATCGAAATCTCCCTGTCAAATCGACGCGATTTCGGCGGCGACCGTCGAACTGCTCAAGCAGTCGGCGGCTTACCCCGACCGGCCCAAAACGGTTTCGCTCGTTGAGACACATATCTCCTGGGTTTTTCTCACCGATCGGTTCGTTTACAAGCTGAAAAAGCCGGTGCGGTTCGACTTCGTTGATTTCAGCACGCCCGAGGCTCGTCGTCGGGCCTGCCTGGCTGAATGCGAACTGAACAGCCGCATGGCGCGGGGCGTTTATCTTGGCGTCTTGCCGATCGCCGCCGACGCACGCGGCCGGTTGGCCCTCAACGGGCAAGGAGTGGCGGTCGATTGGGTCGTGAAGATGCGCCGCTTGCCGGCCGAACGCATGCTCGACCATTTATTGCGCACCGAGCGCTTGGGCGACGGCGAGGCGGCGCGTCTCGCGGCCTGGTTGGCAAACTACTATGACAGGCTGTCGCCGGTTTGCCTGGACACTTCGTGTTATCGGTCGGCCATTGAACGGCACGTGCGCGGCAACCACCTCGAATTGCTCGATCCGAAACATGCGTTGCCGGCCGAGTTGGTGAAACGCTGCCATGCCGCGCAGTTGCGGTTCCTGGCTCTCTCGTCCGGCCAGATTGACGATCGCGTTTGCGACGGTCGCATCGTCGATGGCCACGGCGACCTGCGGCCCGAACATGTTTGCCTGGAAAACGAGCCGGTGATCTTCGACTGCCTTGAATTCAACGACGAACTGCGGCGCGTCGATGTGGCCGATGAGTTGGCTTTTCTCGCCATGGAATGTGATTGCCTGGGCGCCGAACAACTGGGGTGGCAGGTTCTGGAGACGTACCAAAAGACCAGCGGTGATCGTTTCTCACGATCGCTGTGGAATTTCTATAAATGCTATCGTGCTTGCGTTCGGGCGAAGGTCGCCACGCTGGCCGCCAGGCAATGTTGTTCGCCCTATGGCGCCGAGGCGCACCGTCGCGCTTTGACGTACCTGGCGCGGGCCGACCAATATGCGCGGCAGCTTGGGCCGCCGACCATGCTCGTTGTCTGCGGCCTGATGGGTTCGGGCAAAACGACGCTCGCCGCGGCCTTGGCCAAGCGCCTGGGAAGCGATGTGTTGAGCACCGATTCGATTCGCCATGAGTTGTTGGGCGCGTCGCCTCTGGCCGCCGCGTACAACGAAGGCCATTACACGCCCAAGCTCCGGCGGCAAGTCTATGGTGAAATGTTTCGCCGCGCGAGCCTGCAGTTACGCGAGGGAGTAAGCCAGGTGCTCGACGGCGCGTTTCTCACCACCGCCAAGCGGCGCGCGGCGATGGCCGTGGCGAAAGCGGCGGGAGCGGCGCCGTTGTTCGTCCATTGCGTGTGTCCGGATGCCGTGGCGGTGGAACGAATCGAGCGCCGCGCCAGCGGACCCGGCCAGTCGGAAGCGCGCGGCGCGCTTTACGCCTCACAGCGTGCGGCGGAAGCGCCGTTCGACGAAAGCGACACCGTGGAGGTTGATACGACGGCGGCGATCTGTCTGCAAGAGGCCGCGGTTTTGAAAGCGCTTGGCGGCCGGCTGCGCGGCTGTGCGGCCGGCGCCTGATTTTACAGAAGGAAACGCCGTGTGAAAGCTCGAATTTCGCCGTGGCAGCGCATCGTGGGGCGGCTCGCCGAGCCGTCTTTTGCTTCCAGACGGGCCGGCGGCCCGCCCCACGACGAGTTTTCGGACGGCCTCTAATAACGCGCGAGATCCTTATCTCCCAATTCCGGACGCACGGCGCGAATCGTTTCCAGCGCGCGCTGCGTCATAAACCGCAACTCACTGCCAATGGCGATGAACTGCATCCCTTGCTCGGCGCGGGCCAGAGCGGCCCTGGGATCCATCGTGTGCATGCCGGTGGGCGTACCCACTTTTTTGCCCGCCGCCACCACGCGCGAAAGCATCTCTTCCAACTCGGCATCGGTCGCTTCGCCGCCGTCGCGAGAACGCATGTTGGCCCGCAAGTCGACCGGACCGACAAAAATGGCATCGACGCCGGGAAGGCTGTAAATCTCTTCGGCGTTTTTCACGCCGGTGGGGCTTTCGGTCTGCAAGATGACCAGAATCTCGTCGTTGGCGCGTTTGAAATATTCGCCCGACGAAGTGCCAAAGTTCATGGAGTGCATGCCGCCGCCCAGGCTGCGATTTCCTACCGGGGGATACTTGGCGGCGTGAATGGCGATTTGCGCTTGCTCGACCGTATCGATCATAGGGCAAACAATGCCCCAAGCGCCGCCGTCGAGCGCGCGTTTGATGTAATCATGGTTGCCCTTGGGAACACGGGCCAAGGGCACGCAGCCGGCGTCGGCGATGGCGGCGAAAATCATCGCCGCCTGCGACCAATCAATCGGCGAGTGTTCCATGTCGAGCGTCAGCCAATCGAAGCCGCTGCGCGCCAGCACGCGCGTGGCGTAGAGGTCGCCCAGCGACAGCCAGGTGCCGAACGTCGGCTTTCCTTCACGCAGCAACCGTTTGACGGGGTTGGTTTTCATCGAACCTTCCGGGAATAAGTAGTGAGCCAGTCATTCAACGTCCAAAGTCGCCGGGGCCATGTCAAGGGGCGTCGATCGAGCTTGGCCAGGTCGTGCCTGGGAAACCTGTATTGTTCACGCTCGACATTGCCGCCGATCGACGACTATAATACCATTTGGCAAAGGAAACCCGATGTTCGGAGTCTACCATGCTCACAATCCGCCTGGAAAAGCGCGAATGGGCCGGCGCCTGGCGCGCCATGATCGAACTGGCCCCGGTGCGCCTGCTGGCCGATGACCCCGTATATGAGGTTTTGCCGGCTCACCTTGAGTTGTTAGCCGCACGCGGCTTCGCCTTTGAGATAGTGCCGCCACAGGCGCAGTCACCCAAGAAACAGCGTCATGGCACGGGCGATTAGAAACATCGACATTTACTTGCCGCTCGATTACAACGACGCGCAGCCCATTCCGCCATCAAAGTACATCGCGCTGCAGGAAGAGCTATTGGGCCGCTTTGGCGGCGTCACGTCCGTCCAACGCTAGTTTCCACTGCAGGGAGTCTGGCAATCCGGCCGGCATATCTACCATGATCGTGTCGTTGTCTTTAGCGTCATGGACTTCGGTGAGTCTACGGCATTAGAATGCTTGCGCTATCTACAGCGATTAAAGACGCGCTTGAAACGAAAGTTTGACCAATTGGAAATCCTAATCACCGTGG
>DASVGM010000029.1:0-3075 GCA_036379555.1 Pirellulales bacterium
GTCAGCGCTCCCACCGGGACAAGCCCGGCGGTGGCGGTGCGGAACAAATCCGGTATGAAATCGCAGCTCATTATCGTGTTAAAGTCGGGCCTTTTGCGCAGGCCAGGATGGGCCTCCTGGCCCGTCACGTTCGCTTGGTGACGGGCTAGGAAGCCCATCCTACACGGCGACGGCCTCGCAGCAGGCGAAAACTTTAGCGTGGACAAGGCCCTAAATCGCAACGGACTGTTCACGCGCCTCGGGCAAACCAAGCACGCAAGCGGCAGACGCTTCAAGCGCGCATGGCTTGGGGGGTAAGCGCAGCGACGCGAGCGGCACGCCGAGCGCCCAGCAACCGGCCAGCGCCGCCAAGGCGCTTTCGGCTTGCGCGGCAACCCGGCCGCCACGGACAATACATAACTCGTCCAACGGCCCCAACACCGTTTCCCGCGCGCCATCAGCCGCGACAACTCGGCGGTCGCGCACGAAAACGGCGCGGCCGCCGCTTGAGCGGTGAACATGCAGGCGCGGCTGGCGCTCATCGCAAGAAAAATAAACTCGTTCGCCAGTGCAATATCGTTCCAACTCGCCCACCAACGGATCGTCGGCGTTCAGCACCATCGCGCCTTTCGGCGCGAGGGTCGTGAGCAAGCAGCGATTGGCGGCCAGCAAGTCGCCACGGCCTGTCGCTTTAGCGGCCCCATTTCCCGAAACCCCATTTCCCAAAAACCCGTCACCAAAGGCCAACTCAGCGGAAGCCATGTTTCCCGCCGCGGCCTGCACCATGATGGCCACGTCGCACCGATCAAAGGCCAACCCTCGCCTAAGCACGGCGGCGGCCTCGCTTTGAATAACGGCGGCTTCCACCTGGGGATTCAGCAGCATGGCCGTCGCGGCGTCAGTCCCCTCCTCCGCATCCATTGAAATAGGCCGATGATTGACGAACAGGCCATGATCGCATGCCAGTCCAACCGTACCGTTGGTTTCCGCGAGGAACTGGGCGATGAGTCGGCTGGTCAGCGACTGCTCACAGTCGCCGGTCACGGCGACGATCGGAATCCGCGCGGTCTCGCCGGGCGCGAACATCAAATCGACAATCGCCTCGCCCACGGCGCGCGCTTTCCCGTGCGAAGGATGCAAGTGCATGCGCAGCCCTGGGCAGGCGTTGACTTCAATCACGGCGCCGCCTTGGCTTTCCAAGGGCCGGCCAATGTCTTTGGCCAGAATGTCAATGCCGGCCACGTCGAGACCGACCATGCGCGCGGCCTCGACGGCGCGTGCCGCCACCTCCGGGTGAACGACCGCCGTCACCTCCGTCGCCGTGCCGCCCGTGCTCAGATTGCCGTTGCGGCGAATCAACACTCGAGCGTCTTTGGCCGGCACACTGTCGGGCGAAAGCCATTGTTCGGCGAGCACTTCCACGGCAATGGCGTCGATCACGATCTTCGTGAGCGGGGCGGCATGACCTTCCGCGCGGCGCGGATCGGTGTTGACTGCGGCGACAAGTTGGGCCACGGTTCGCACGCCGTCGCCAAAGACCAACGGCGGCTCGCGCCGCGCCGCGGCCACCAGGCGGTTTCCCACGATCAGCAGCCGGTAATCGTCGCCCTCGATGAAGCGTTCGATCACCACCGCCTCGCCCTCGCGGCGGATGGCCTCATAAGCGGCCACAACCTGGCGCCGAGTCGTCAGATTGGCGGCCACGCCGCGCCCATGATTGCCGTAGCGCGGCTTGACCACCACCGGCAACCCCAATTCGCAAGCGAATTGCCACGCCTGCGCGGCGGAAGTTGGCACGCGCCCCATAGGAACGGGCACGCCAACCTTGCGCAACAGCGAGCGCGTCAACTCTTTGTCTTGGGCCACGGTTTCAGCGACGGCGCCGGTGCGATCGGTTTCGGCGGCCATGATACGCCGCTGCCGCGCGCCGTGTCCCAACTGCACCAGATTCCCCTCGCTGAGTCGAAAGGCCGGAATGCCGCGCCTCTTGGCCGCTTCGACAATGGAGCGCGTGCTGGGGCCGAGTCGCGAATCATCGCTCAGTTCGCGCAAGCGCCGGATTTCCGCCGGCACGTCGAATTCTTGACCCAGGATGGCGGCCAGGCAGATGTTCCGTGCCGATTCAAGGCAGGCCCGTGCCAAAGCCGCATCTTCATATTCCAACACCAGTCGATAGACGCCTTCGATCGACGTTGGCCCGACATGGCCAAAACTGTGGGAAACGCCGGCCGCCCGCTGCAGCTCCGAGGCGATTTGTCTCAGGCATTTGACCTGAAAAATCCCGTCGCGAAGCAGATCGACCAAAGTGAATCGCTCGGCCAGTTCGCCCAGCTTGTTCCGCCGGTCGGTAATGGCCGCCAGCCAAACGGTCAGCCGTTCGTTCAAACGATTGACCTCGCCGGGCAAATCCCGCAAGCCGCGAACATCAATCAGGGCTTCCAGTGCTGGAAATGGAGACCATAGGTTTGGCCCCTGAAGCAACCGACAGTTCATTATTTCCATAGGGGGCGAGGCACCTCCGAAAAGCCTACTGAAACTTGCCACCGAAATGCGAACGACGCGATTCGTTGGCAACACGCAAAGCCGATGCCAATCGCCGAATTCGTTATTTGCCCCGTCCAGGTACGTCGATATGACATCTTGACCGACCGCAAATGCGACAAGGTGTCGCATGGCGGCCCAGTCGGTGCGTCCGTAGGGTGGGCATTGCCCACCATCGCCGTCTTCGATGGCGATCGTGATTGGGCCGGCGGCCCGCCCCACAATTCGGTTTTGCGGTAGTGCCAACGGCACTCTTGACAAGATGGTCGTCCTCGTTGACAAAAAAAATCGCGACATTTTTTTCGCGGCGTTAACTCTTTGCCTGCTTGCACTTGCGCGCCGCCTCCGCGCCGATGCCGCCGCACACCCGCAATCATAAACATGGGGGGTAAGGGTGTCTGCCGCGTCGTGTCGGCGTTGCGACCGCTCCATATCAATTCCGAATTGTCAAAGATCGAACAGCAGATTTTCCCATCTGCGACCGCCCGCATTCTGTTTTTCTACCGCGCGGTTGGCTTGGCGGGTTTTTCGCGCGCCGCGCCTCACACCGACCCT
>DASVGM010000030.1:0-6788 GCA_036379555.1 Pirellulales bacterium
AACGCGAAAACGGGGTCGCGTTCGGCACCGTACATCTAGCCAGTCAGTCAGCGCTCGACGGGGGCAAGCCCCGATCGTGGCGGAATAAATCTAGTATCAAGCAAGTCGCGCCACAACAACCGATTTTGCGCAGGCCAGGCCCACTCTCCGTTGACCGCGGGCGATGTCTCATTCGTGGCCGCGTGAGGTATGGCAGGATGCGCTCCTCGTGTAGCTAGCGCCCACAGGTCGAAATCTCAGTTCCCGATGAACCAATACAGTTTAGAATTTCCGGCCGGACGAGGGCGGCGCCTTTGGCGGTGAAACCTGTGCGGGCGGTGGGGCCTGCGCGGGCGGCGGCGGCAGCGTTTCCTCGCCGGCGCCCAGCGCGCCGCGAAGCTGACCCAGGTAGCCGCGAAACAGGCCGCGGCCGACTTGGAAGGTATCGGGATCGCGCGCCTGAACACGGCTCAGCGTGTTCAACAGAAACGGCTTCGACAGCGCATACAACTCCATGCCTTGCAAAGTGCTGCCCACCAGGCGGATCGTAACCTGCCTGGGCGCGACGTTGACGCTGAGCCGCTCAATGTGAGTCGCCTCGCCGACGTTCGAGCGCTCCATGTTCAACCGCAATGCCACGGCTTGGCCGCTACGATCGCGTTCAACCTGCGGCCGAACTTCCAGCATTTGGTCGCGCTGGAGGCGCGCCGCCGCAAGCTGCTGCTCGGCCGAGGCGCGCAATTTCGGGTCGGAGGTGGCCGCGATTTTCGCCTTCAACGCGGTGATGTGATCGTTGGTCTCACACAAGCGGAAGCCTGAAATCGACAGCACCAGATCGACCACGTCGTCCAGGCTTTGGAGCGGCCCCGTGGCGGCCAGTTTCTCGCGCATGCGCGAACGGAAAGTCTCTTCGGCGCTCAAATTGCCATCGCGGACGGCGCCTTGTTGCGCGCGGCGATCCAAGCGGTCGGCATAGCCGGCCATCGCGCGATTGGCCAGCGCCACCACGTCGGTTTGAAAGCGCAATTCGCCGTCCGCGGTGCCCTTGGGGCGGCCGTCGTCGCGGCGCTGCATGTTGGCCCGCAAGTCGAGATCAACCTGCGTCGGCTCCTTCGACCAGGCGGAACTGCGCAGCCGCGCGGCGCCCACGAGATGAATGACGTCGCGCGCCAGGTTCGTCTCGGCCGGGTCGAGACGCAACCGCAAATACTCCAGACCGCGTTCTTCGTCGAGCAACGGGCGCAGAAGCGCGACGATGCCCTCGTTCAGCTTGGAGATTTCCAACGGGGGTTGGCCGGTCGGATCGCCGGTCAAAGCCCCCAGCAATTGACCCAACGGTCCCTCCGGCGCGGCGAGCCGGCGCATGCGTTGGCCGGGCTGCGGGCGACGTTCGGGCTGATCGCGGCGCGGCGCTGGCGCGCCGCCTTGAGCCAGCAACTCGCCGGCCAGCAGCAACACCGAAAACATACCGATGGCAATCGTTCTTTTCATGGCAATCTCCTGCAACACGAATGGGCCGCCCTGCTAACAAATCGGAAAGCAACCGCCTCCGGAGGATGGGCTTCCTAGCCCGTCACCAAAAATTTTGACGGGCCAGGAGGCCCATCCTCCAGGAACGCCGGTCCTTTTTTATTAGGCGCTCTAGCATTTTACACGTTTTTCGCGCGTCGCGGCAATGCCCGCTGTATCGCCGCCTGCGGTGTGTTAAAATAGCGGCCATGCATGCCGCTTCGCTGGAACGAATTCAGGTTGTTGATACGCACACCGGCGGCGAGCCGACACGCGTGGTCGTGGCCGGCGGTCCCGATCTGGGCGCCGGGCCGCTGGAGCAGCGCCGCGAACGCTTGCGCCGTGAGTTCGATTGGTTTCGCTCGGCCACGGTTTGTGAGCCGCGCGGCAACGACGTGATGGTCGGCGCCATCCTTGTTCCGCCCGTCGAGCAAAGCAGCGCGGCGGGCGTGATCTTTTTTAATAACGTCGGTTGTCTGGGCATGTGCGGCCACGGCACGATGGGCGTTGTCGTCGCCCTGGGGCACTTGGGCAAGCTCGCCGCCGGATCTCATCGGCTGGATACGCCTGTTGGCGCCATCAACGTGGAGTACGACGGTGAAAATGCGGTTTCGTTTGAGAACGTGGCCAGCTTCCGGCAGGCGGCCGCGGTGACGGTCGATGTCGCGGGTTTGGGGCGCGTCACGGGAGATGTCGCCTGGGGCGGCAATTGGTTCTTTTTGGTATACGATCACGGCGAGCAAATCGTGCCGGCGAACGTCGAACGGCTGACCGACGTGGCCTGGCGAATACGCACGGCGCTGGCCGAGAAGGGCGTCACCGGCCGCGGCGGAGAGCAAATCGACCATATCGAATTATTTGGTCCGCCGACGGCGGGCCTCGCCGATAGCCGCAGCTTTGTGCTTTGTCCGGGCAAGGCTTACGACCGTTCGCCCTGCGGCACCGGCACCAGTGCCAAGCTGGCCTGTCTTTATGCCGACGGCCGGCTTCAGCCCGGCGGGCGTTGGCGGCAAGAGAGTATTGTCGGCAGTGTGTTTGAAGGCTCGGTGAAGATCGTCGGCGAGCGCATCGTGCCGCGCGTCAGCGGCACGGCCTACGTGACGGCCGAATCGACGCTGCTGCTTGACGCGCGCGATCCATTTCGGGCCGGCATTCACGCTTGAGAACCCCAAACCCTCCACGGCGGCGGCGTGGCCTTGACCCATTTGCCTTAGAGGCCGTATATTTGCCGGTTTGGGAAACTTGCCGGAAGCGTCGCTGGTTCGTACTGGCGCCGTCGCGCCACCGGCTCTCTTTTTTACGAATTGTCTTAGAAGGGCTTCTGCTGTTATGAAAGCCGAGCGTCGACATGAGTTGGCCACCAATGTTTTGGCCGACTGGCTCGAAGCGAAAATCGAGGCCCTCAAGCCCTATTCTGCTGCGGTTTCCGCCACCGCGCTGCTCGTGGTCGTGCTGATTATCGCCGGGGTGGCGCTCTTTCAAAGGCGCTCGGCGAACAAGGCCGAGGCGTGGTCGCAGTATTTTTCAGCCATCGAAAACCAGAGCCCCGACGAAGCGACGGATAAACTGGAATCTGTGGCCGCCGAGCATTCTGGGTCGCAGGCGGCGTTATGGTCGCGTTTGAGCCTGGCCGACGGACATTTGTCGAACGGCGTCGAAGAATTGTTCAAAGATCACGCGGCGGCGCGAAAGGCCTTGGAACAAGCGCAAGAGCAATATCAGGCCGTGCTCGAACACGCCCCGCGTGAATCGCTGCTGGCCGAGCGAGCCACCTTCGGTCTGGCCCAAACCTTGGAATCAAAAAATGAGTTGGAGCCGGCGCGCAAGCATTATCGCGAGCTGCTCGATCGCTGGCCCAACGGCGCCTTCAGCAGCCTGGCCAACGCCAGGTTGAACGACCTCGAACGCAAATCGACCAAGGATTTTTACGACTGGTTCGCCAAACAGTCAACGCAAACGAAGATCAAAACGCCCGGTCGGCCGGGCGAGAAGCCGTCATTCGATCTGGGCAAACTGCCCGACGAACCTTTTGACTCCGGCCTGAACATTGGCGGCAAAAAAGTGGGCGATACGGCCAAGCCAAAAACCGACAGCCAGGAAAAAGCGTCCGGAGACGAAGCCAAAAACGACGCTCCCCCGGCGGCGGACGAAGAGCAGAAGCCAAAAGAAAAGCCCGTCTCGAAGTCGGAATAACCACCCGCCCGATCTTGCAAACCGCCGCTACTTCATCCTCACCCTCGCCGCGGCGCTGCTGGAAAACGATTCTCGCCGCGCTGTTGGCGCTTGCCGTTTTCGTGCCGGTCGTGGCGTACTTCAGTCTGCGGCTCGATCTTTCGCCCGAAGATTGTCAGCGGCTGGAGGAAAAGAAGAACATCGCCATCGGCTACCTGGAAAACAGCACGCTGGCGCCAAAGCGTCCCAATCAACTCGCCGACGCGGAAAGTTTGTTTGAAGAAATCTCGCGGTTGAAGCCCGGCGACCCCTTGGCCGCGCGAAACCTGGCCATTACGCGGCTGCTGGGTCTGGGCGAAGTCGCCGGCGGCGAAAAAAAGCCCGATGCCGCGCCGCGGGCGCGCGAGGCCGCCGCCATGTCGCTGCAAGCGGAAGCGGCTCAGCCGGTCGCGCATCTCTTGGCCGGAAAAATTTATGCCCTGCTGGGCGACGAGGCTCAGGCGGGCACGGAGTTGGCCAAAGCCACCGAACTGGTGCCCGATGACGCCACCCTGCGCTATGAACTCTTCGCCTTCTACCGCGATGCCAAAGACACGGCGCTACGCGCCAAGGCGCCCGCGGCGCTGGCGCGCACCTTTCGCGCCGCTCGTGAAAACCTGGCCTGCCAGTTGATGTTGCTGCGCAGCCAGGCCGAGAACAAAGATCCGGCCATCAAAGACACGGTGGCCGCCATGCGGACACAATGGTCGCGCATGCCGGGGCTGTTGGCCAATATCGCCACGCACAGTAACGGCGCCATCGCTGATCCGCTGGAGTGGTTGGGCCGCATTGCCGCCGCCGCCGAGAAAAGCGATTGGCGCGCGGCTTTTGGTTTGGCGCACGGGCTAACGAACGTGGCCCTGCCCGAATCGTGGGCGCAAAGCGACCTGCGCCGCTTGCAGCGTCATCCGTTGGAATATGTGTTGCACGATTTCCAAACGACGTGCCCGCCCGGCAAGCTCAAGCAGCCGGAAGCGGCGGCGATCAAACTGGTGGAACTGCCGGCCGCCGAGCAACCGCCGGCGCTGGGCGGCGTGCGCGACCTGGCGCTGGCCGATTTCGATCTGGATCAACAGCTCGATCTGATCGTGCTGACGGAAAAGTCGGTCGAAGTCTACACTCGCAATCATGGGGCGGGATGGCGGCGGCTGCTCGCTCAGCCCGTTGGCGGCGATTTCCAACGCTTGATCGCCGCCGATCTCGATCGCGACGATCCGCAGCAGCCCGGCACCGACGCGCACCGCCGCCAACAAGAGCACCGCGAACCCGCGGAACCGGCGGCCGACGAAGCGGCTTGCCATCGCGCCGATCTCGACGTAATCGTCTATGGCGCCGACGGCGTTCGCTTGCTGCGCAACGAATTGGACGACGAAAACCGCCGCTCGCTCAGCGAAGTCACGGTCGACCTGGCCGTCGGCATCACAGGCGTGACGGCCATCGTCGCGGCCGATTTCTATCACGACGGCGATCTCGATCTGGCCGTGGCGGCCGCCGATGGCTTGCATCTGTGGTCGAATCGCGGCAACCTGTCGTTCACCGACATCACTTCGCGATCGCAATTGCCCGACGATACCGGCGGCATCACGGCGCTGGCCGCCGTCGATTGGGACCATGATGTCGATCTCGATCTGCTCACCGCCAACGCCTCGGGCAAGCCCGCCGGCTACCTCGAAAACGTCCGTCACGGGCAATTTCGCTGGCGGCCTTATGAGGCCGGATTCGAGGCATTGGGCCGTGCCGAAACCCTTTCGCTGCTCGATGCCGATGCCCGCGGCTCTTGGAGACTGGCCGCCGGCGGCCAGGCCGGCATTACGCTCTTGAGGGCGGAGGTCAGTCGCTCGGGCGTCGTGTCGTCAAGGGCGGCCCAGCAGCTTTCGGCCGGCGCCGATAGCGGCCTGCTGCACGGCGATTTCAACAACGACGGCAATCTCGATCTGGCCGCTTGGAATGGCAAGACGGTCGCGTTCTATGGCGGCAACGATCAGGGGGATTTTGCCGCCATCGCCGCGCCGCTTTCCGAAGCGCCAAAAGCGGCGCGGGCCTGCCGCCAGGGCGATCTCGATAACGACGGCGATCTCGACCTGGCCATTGTGGAAACGGGTCGAGTCGTGTTGTATTCCAACGACGGTGGCAATCAGCGGCGTTGGCTCGATATTGAGTTGCGGGCCGGCGTCATCGACCCGCAAAGCGTATCGTTGCGTTGCGACCACTACGGGCTGGGGTGCCTGATCGAGGTTCGCAGCGGCAGCCGCGTGCAGCGGCGTTTATGTGAGTCGGCGAAGACTCATTTCGGTTTGGGCGATCGCGATGCCGATCTGGTGCGCGTGGTTTGGACCACCGGCGTGCCCCAAGACCTGCTCCAACCCAAGTCGAACGAAGTAATTTGCGACGAGCAGGTGTTGCTTGGTTCGTGCCCTTATCTTTACACTTGGAACGGTGAGCGATTTGAGTTCTATACCGATTGCCTCTGGGCGGCGCCGCTGGGGCTGCTGCTGGCCGAGGGGCGAGAATCGCCGTCGCGCGCGTGGGAGTATTTGCGGATTGACGGCGACCGGCTGAAAGCGCGCGACGGTTGCTATCCGCTACGAATCACCGAAGAGCTTTGGGAGGCCATCTATCTCGACGAAGTCCGTTTGATCGCCGTCGATCATCCGGCGGACGTCGAGGTTTACTCAAACGAGAAAGTCGGGCCGGCGGCTCTCGCCCGGCATAAGATTCACACGGTGCGGGCGCCGCGCCGGCCGATCGCGGCGCGCAATCAACACGGCCGCGACCTTTTAGATCGCATTGTCCGCCGCGACGGCAAATACGTGAAAGCCTTCGATCGCCGCTTCGTCTTCGGCCTGACCGAAGATCACTTTGTCGAGCTTGATTTCGGCGATCTCGGCCGGCCGCGACAGGCGACGCTCTTTCTCACCGGCTGGATTCGTCCCAGCGGCACGTCGATGAACGTGGCCATCTCGCAAAACCCGGAGCTGAAGGCGCCGGCGCCGCCCGCCTTGTGGGTGCCCGACAAAGACGGCCAATGGCGAGAAGCGTTGCCCTACATGGGCTTTCCCGGCGGCAAGACCAAAACCATCGCCGTCGAT
>DASVGM010000031.1:0-3057 GCA_036379555.1 Pirellulales bacterium
GCGATGATGCGCTCGACTGAGAATGAGCTGCGAGAAATCGATGCCGGCAAAGTGGATTTTACGTCTCGCTGGGACTCGGCTGTCGCCGGCGCGCACGCCCTCTTGATCGCGGAGAAAGACTTGGCCGATAAAAACGCCCCGAGGGCGCTGCGGATCTATCAAGGCATGCTGGAGCTGATGCCCGAGTTTGCCATATCACTATCGGACTCCGCGAAAGAACTCATTGGCCTGTCGTATCGCATGAACGCGGTGCGCGCGGCCGGTTGCTATCTGGCCGCGCCGCCGGAAAGCGACGTGCCGGCGGAGGAGGCGGCCGCGCGACGCGCCGCGGCCGCCGCCAAGGCTCTGGAATGGTTTGAGTTTGAAGTTCGCCGCTTGGGCGGCAATCTGCGCAAGAAGCGGTGGCCCGGTTATGCCAAGCGGGCGTTTCATTATTGCCGGCATTCGCCCGATTTGGCGCCGTTTCGCGAGCCGTTCATCGACGACATCCCCGAGGCCGATCGCGAGGCCTGGCGCCAGCTCTGGGCGGAAATCGACCAGTTGCTGGCCGACCCGCCGGCCGCGACTCCCTGACCGCGTCGCAGAGGCTCGTGCCTTGTCCAGACTTGATCTTAGGGTTCGACGCGACTGGAGGATAGGCATCCTGGCCCGTCACGTTCGCTTGGTGACGGGGTAGGAAGCCCATCCTCCACGGCGACCGCCCCGCGGCGCCCGAATCTTCAGTGTGAACAAGGTACTGGCCCGGTCTGGCCTGCGCACACTGCCCCGCTTTGATACGATAACGAGTTCAAATTCCATACCGGATTTGTTCCGTACCGCCACCGCCGGGCTTGTCCCGGTGGAGCGCTGACTGACTGGCTAGAACGAGCGCCCCCAACCGATTCTTTCCGTTTTCGCGTTGCATCCGCCGCCTTCGGCGGCGGATGCAACGCGAAAACGGAAAGAATCGGTTGGGGGCGCTCGTTCTAGCCAGTCAGTCAGCGCGCCACCGGGACAAGCCCGGCGGTGGCGGTACGGAACAAATCCGGTATGGAGTTTGAACTCGTTATCGTATCAAAGCGGTGCAGTTTGCGAAGGCCAGTATGGGTGTCGTTGTTTCCTCTCTTTTGTTCGCCTTCTATAAGGGACTTACTTTAGAAACGAGGTGAATGCCTAATGGAGATCGTTGTTCATAAGATATACGAACCTGGAGTATTTCCCGACGAGGCGCGTGAGAAGCCACCGCGCGTGGTTGAACTGATAACGCCGATAAGTGTGTGGGTTTGTTTCGGTTCGTTTAGCGACCCTGAATGTTACCACGCCGAGGATCACCCAAACGCTGTCCCGCTTTGCCGATGCGCTCCAAAAGAAATTGGAAACGAAGTAGTAAACGGGGTTACGAACTTGCTCGACAAACTTGGAATTAGATACGAAGTCAATGAGTATCCAGGAGACTAATTGGACAGCGCCACTTTCGACCCATTGCGGTAAGGCTGCGCCGAACCCGGTGCGGTTTCACCACGTTTGCCCCCTGCCGGCTTGTCCGGCAGGAGCGTAAGTTTGGCAGGCTTCAAGGGATCGCGTCATAGCCGGCCAAACTTCTTCACCTGCCAGACAAGCTGGCAGGGGTCGAAGCTGTCGCCTCGGCCCGCCCTTAGCCAGCCAAACTTCTTCACCGTCCGCACAAGGCGGACGGGGTCGGGAGAGGCCCGGCGATTCTTCCGGTAAATAGCCCGGTGAGGTAGTATGAAACGAGGTACAATCGTCGTCGGACACCAACCAATGCATCGCATCAAACAAGCACTCCTTCTCTGGGCGACCGGCCTCGCCTTGAGCAACTCGGCCTGGGCGCAAGGTTCACGCGCGGACTACCAACGCGCGGCCCAATTGCGGCGCAATGTTGAAAACACCGTCTTTCGCGATCGCGTGCAACCCAATTGGTTGCCCGGCGGAAACCGGTTTTGGTATCGGGTGCGCACCGGGCGCGATCGGCACGAATTCGTGCTTGTCGATGCCGAACATGGTTGGCGTGGCCCGCTGTTCGATCATGTGCGGTTGGCCGCGGTCTTGTCGCGGAATCTCAAGCGCGAAGTCGCGGCCGACGCCCTGCCGTTGGAACGGGTCGAACCGGATGAGCAAGCCCAATCGTTGGTCTTTGCCGTCGCCGGCCGCCGCTTCCGTTGCGACTTGCGATCGTACGAAATCGAAGAAACCTCAGCCGCCGCGAACGACGCGAGCTTGCCTGTCCGCGATCGCGCGCCGCGCCGCAGCCGCACCAGCGACGAAGAAACCGAGATCGTGTTCGTCAATCAAACCACCGGCGACCTGAGCGTGTTCTGGCGCGATTACGAAGGAGGTCGTCGACCTTATGGAACGCTCAAGCCGGGCGCCGAGCGCCGCCAACACACCTTTTCAGGTCATGTTTGGGAAGCGGTCGATGCCGAGGGGGGCGTCTTGGCCCTGTTCGTCGCCAGCCTTGATGCGCGCCGCGCCCTCATTCCCTCCGATGCCAAGCCCTTGCCGCCACGCGATCGCACTCCCGCCGCCGCGCCGGGCACGGTCTCGCCCGATGGCCGTTGGTCGGCCGAAGTGCGAAGTCACAATCTTTGGCTGCGCCGGCTCGATTCGCCCGACGACGCTCCTAGCGAATTTGCCTTGACCACCGATGGCAGCGCGGAGGACGCCTATCAGCCGCCGCTCGTCTGGTCGCCGGACTCGGCCAAATTGCTCACACTGCAAACGCGGCCGGCCCAAGAGCACACCGTCTACCTGGTTGAATCGTCGCCCGCTGATCAACTGCAGCCCAAGCTGCACACGCTCAACTACTTAAAGCCGGGCGACGTGATTGCCCGGCCACGACCTCGACTGTTCGATATCGCCGAGCGGCGGGCCATTCCCATTTCCGACGAGTTGTTTGCCAATCCTTGGAGCATCGACCAATTGCGTTGGGACGCCGACTCGCGGCGGTTCACTTTTCTCTACAATCAACGCGGACACCAGACGCTGCGCGTGATCGCGGTCGATGCCGAGTCGGGAGCGGCTTCCGCGCTGATCGAGGAAACGTCGCCCACGCTCATC
>DASVGM010000032.1:0-9777 GCA_036379555.1 Pirellulales bacterium
GGTATACGGCATGCTCGACGACGACGTACTGCGCTGGACCTCGGCCGGGCACTGCATGCCCATGCTGCAAAACCTGGAAACCGGCGAGATCGTCGAAGTGGGCGACGCCACGCGCGACGGCGGCCTGCCCCTGGGCATCTATGAAGAAGCCGAGTACGAAACCGTTCGCACCGAGATTCCGCCTGGCCACCGGTTGGTGATCTATACCGATGGCATTATCGAAGCCATGGCCGACGGCGACGAGCATCATCAATTTGGCATTGCGGGAGTGCAGCGTGTTCTCAATGAGTGCCGCCGTGAGCCTCTGCAGGGAACTCTCGACGCCTTGTTTCGCGAATCGCTGGCGTTCACCGCCGGCCACGGCCGGCACGACGACACCTCGGTGCTCATCCTCGAACGACGCCAGGGCGAATGAGCATGGTTCTCGATCGACTCACGCTTTGGCGGCGCTACGCCTCGTTGCATCCCGGCTTCACCCCGGCCTTTGAAACGCTGTCCGCCCCGCAAACCGCCATGCTGCCGACCGGCAAACATGTTATCGACGGCGACCGCCTTTTTCTGATCGTCGGTCGTGATGCCGGCCGCGGCCGTCAAGGCGCCAGGCTGGAATCTCATCGCCGCTACATCGACATTCAACTCACCCTCGCCGGGCAAGAAGAAATCGGCTGGCTGCCGCTGGTGGATTGCGTGCCGACCGCCGCGGTGGGCGGTGGCGTGGATGAACCTTACGACGCCGGCCGCGATATCGCTTTCCACTCGGCGCACCCCACAACATGGTTAGCATTGCCTCCCGGCGGCTTTGCCATTTTCTTTCCCGATGACGCGCACGCCCCGCTGGCCGGCGACGGTGAAATCATCAAAGTGGTGGCCAAGGTGGCCTTGGATTGGTAGCCGTGCGCCTGGCTGGGGGCCTAGGGTGCTGTGCATTCGGCGCGCCTTTCCATCTCGATTA
Source organism: Pirellulales bacterium (assembly GCA_036379555.1). Lineage (GTDB taxonomy): Bacteria > Planctomycetota > Planctomycetia > Pirellulales > JAICIG01 > DASSFG01. The sequence goes on from DASVGM010000032.1 coordinate 953, forward strand.
GCTCGCAGGGAGATTCAGAATGCAAAACCCATACCAGGCTCCCGAATCCGGTGGCGCCGCGCCAACCAACATTCGCCAACAGGTCTTGCTGTTGGCCACCGCCGCGTCGTTCATGCTCTATGTCGATCGCTATTGTCTCGGCGATCTTTTGAAATACAAAATGGTGCGTGATGAATTAGGCCTCGACAACTACCAATATGGCCTGGCGCTGGGCGCTTTTTTTTGGCCCTACGCGGTGTGCCAGGTTCCGGCGGGCTGGTTGGCCGATCGCTTCGGGCCGCGACACTTGTTGGCCATCTACGTCATTGGTTGGTCGCTGTTCGCCGCCGCCACCGGACTGGCGGGAGGCTTCGTCTCGCTGTTTCTCATGCGGCTTGGCTTGGGCGTCATGCAAGCCGGGGCCTACCCGGCGAGCGGAAACATCGTCAGTCGCTGGGTGCCTCTGGCCGATCGCGGCGGAGCCAGCGCTCTCATCAGCCTGGGCGGGCGGTTGGGCGCGGCCGCGGCCATGATTTCAACCTCCGCGCTCGTCGCCTGGTCGTGGCGCGCCACGATGATCATCTATGGCGTCATTGGGTGTGGCGTCGGGGTGGTCTTTCATCTCATCGCCCGCGATCGACCCGAACAGCACCCACAAATCAATGCGGCGGAACTGGAGTTGATCGCCGGCGGTCGCGCCGCCGCGGCCGACGCTTCGCCGCCGCCGCACGTAAGACAAATTCTGCGGCAGGTTCTTTCCAGCGGCAGCATGTGGGCGATGTGTGTGGCGCAATTCACCACGAACATCGGTTGGGTGTTCCTCGTGCTCTGGCTGCCGCCTTATCTCATTGAGGAGCGGCACTTCAGCACGCAATGGGGGGCCAATATGAATGCCATTACCTTGTTCGCAGGCATGTTCGGCCTGCTGCTGGGAGGCCGCCTCACCGACCTGATCAGCCGTCGTTGGGGCCTGCGTCACGGTCGAGCGTTGCCTGTGGCCCTGTCGCGTTTTCTGGCGGCGGGCGGTTGCCTGGCCGTGCCCTATATTGAATCACCCACGGGCTGCATCATCGCCTTTTGCGTCGTTTCGATCGGCACCGATCTGGGCATACCGGGCATGTGGGCTTATATGCAGGATGTGGGCGGTCGCAACGTGGCGGCGGTGCTGGGCTGGGGCAACATGGCCGGAAACTTCGGCGGCGCCATCGCGCCGGTTTTGATTCTGGGCACCTGCCAAGTCGGCGATACCATCGACTGGAACAAGGCCCTCTTTGTTTGCGGCTCGGCCTTTATCCTCTCGGGCATCGCCTCGTTTTTCATCGATGCGACCAAGCCGCTGGCCGAGGCGGGCTAAGAGGCTATCCGAAAACCGCTTGCAGACCCGTAGGGTGGGCATTGCCCACCATGAATTCACGGTGGGCAATGCCCACCCTACACAGCCGATCGCCGGTTTTCGGATAGCCTCTAACCGCGTTCCCTCATAACTCACCGGCCAATTCGAGCTGCGCGCGATGCAGACGCGCATACGCGCCCTGCCGCTCCAAGAGGTCGTCGTGCTGGCCGATCTCCACGATTTTGCCATGCTCAAGCACCACGATGCGATCGGCCCGGCGCAACGTGCTCAAGCGGTGAGCGATGGCGATCGTCGTGCGACCGCGAATCAGATTGTCCAAGGCAAGCTGAATTTCACGCTCCGTCTCCGTATCGACGGCCGAAGTCGCTTCGTCGAGAATCAGAATCTTGGGGTCGATCAATAGCGCCCGAGCGATCGAAATACGCTGCCGCTCGCCGCCCGAGAGCTTTTGCCCCCGCTCGCCGACGATCGAGTCGTAAGCGTCGGGCAATCGCAAGATGAATTCGTGCGCCCGCGCGGCGCGGGCGGCGGCGATAATTTCCGTGTGGCTCGCGTCCGGCCGTCCGTAAGCGATGTTCTCGGCAATCGTGCCATAAAATAGAAACGGCTCTTGCAACACCAGGCCAATGTGGCGGCGGTATTCTTCCAGCGAAAAGCGGCGGATGTCTTGACCATCGACCAGCACGGCGCCTTCGTTCACGTCATAGAAGCGGCAAACGAGGTTCACGAGCGTACTTTTGCCCGAACCGCTGGGGCCGACCAGGCCGATCATTTCGCCCGGCCGAATGGTCAGGTTTACCTCTTTGAGCACCGCCCGGCTGCCGTACTGAAAACCAACGTCGCGCAGTTCGATCTCGCCCTCAAGGCGTCCTGGGCCTGCGGGGTGTTCAGGCTCGCGCACGCTGGGCGTCTGATCGAGAATTTCAAAGATGCGCTGCGCGCTGGCGGCGGCTCGTTGCACCGCGGCCACCATGCGGCTCATCGAGTCGAGCCGCGCGTAAAAACGCGCCATGTAGGCCGTGAACGCCGTGAGCACGCCCACCTTGATGCGGCCCTCGGAAATCATCCAGGCGCCAAACGCCCAAATCACCAGCAGCCCCACTTCAGTGGAGAGCGTCACGGCCGGACCAAAGAACGACCAGACGCGGTTCACGCGGTCGTTGGCGGCCAGCACCTGCTCGTTGCTGTGCCGAAAGCGGTCAATCTCACGCTGCTCCTGGGCGAAGGCTTTCACCACGCGAATGCCGGGAATCGTGTCGGCCAGCACGCTGGTCATGTCGCCCCAAACGCGGCCGGCCTCCAAAAAGCCTTTGCGCAGCCGCTCACGCACGTGCAAGATCATCCAGGCCAAAAACGGAAAGGGCACCAACGTCACCAGCGCCAGCCAAGGATTGATGTAAAACAAGATCGACGCCGTCATGATGATCATGATCAGGTCGGTGCAGAAATCGAGCAGGTTCAGCGAGAGGAAGTCGCAGATTCGTTCGGTGTCGGTGCTGACGCGGGCCATCAGGTCGCCGGTTCGCTGGCCGCCGAAGTATTCCAGCGAGAGCCTCTGTAAATGCGCATAGGTATAGTTGCGCAGGTCGGCGCTGATACGCTCAAAGACCCATGCCAAAATGTAGGTGCGCGCCCAATTGAAGGCCCAAGCGACCAGCGCCGCCACGAACAAGCCGATCAAATAGAATTTGACGACCTCAAAAGAAACGGCCTCGCCGGTTTGAAAGGGAATCAACACGCGATCGACCAGCGGCATGGTGAGATAGGGGGGCACTTGTCCGGCGGCGGTGCCCAACAGCGCCAGCGTAAAGCCCAAGGCGACCGTGCGCGCATGCGGCTGCGCGAAGCGTATCAGCCGCAGCAGCGAGCGGGCGGGCCGCGCCGTTTTGCCCGCCGCGCAAAACGGGCAATCGAGCGATTCAGCCGGCAGTTCGGCGCCGCAGTCGGGACAACAACTCTTGCGCGTTCCTTCCCGCGACCGGCCGCCATCGCGAGCGGTCAGCGCGCTGTGTCGAAAGGCGGCGAATTGCTGTACGAGGCGGTCGGCGTTGGACGAGCGGCCCAACGTATAATGCCAATGCGCCAAGCGCTCGTCGGCGGTCAGCAGTTCCAACGTGCCCACCCCGGCCTGCGGGGCCGCGCCGAGCGACGTGACACTTTCCAACGGCCAGGAACGCCATTGAGGCGTTTCGGCATCGTTTCCCCCACTTTCAGCGGTGAGCACCCGCCGGTCGGTGACCAAGACCAGGCCGCGTGCGAAGCGTAGGCGAGTATCCAGATCAGGCTCAAACCAGGCCAGCACGGTTTCGCCCGGCTCAAGCTGCCGCCGGACTTCCCGCTGCCAGGCTTTCGGCAGTTGACTCAGGCCGTCCGGCAATTCATATCTCCTTGAAACAAAATAGTTTACGTTCGTTTTCTACATCGGTCACCGAGCCGCGATCGGCCAATGCCCCCCCCGTAAATGAGTGCATTTACAGGCGCTCTGTGACGACCTAAAGTTAATTCTATACAGATTGCGTTCGGACGGCAGTGGCGGGGCAATCGAGAGAAAATATTGGGGCTGCGTCGATAACGGTTTGGCAGGAGAGAGTATCTCATGTATGATAATGCCCGCCAAGCTGCGCGAGGATCGCAGGAGCTCGACCTGAATGAAAACCAGCGGCCGGTCTATGGAAGACCGGCATCCCATCTGGGCTGGCGGTCATGGAACAGCCGATTCAGGATTCGATGAGGGAAGCCGCCAAAGGCGACCTCAAACCATAAGCATCGAGGATGCAATAACCTCCGATAATAATCTTTTCGCCACTTCCGGCACGCTTACGCGCGCCGCCGGCCGCGCGCGGCCGGCGGGAGGCCTAAGCCGCCGGGCGGTGGCAGATAGGCTTGCGGATGTTGTTTAATCGTCAATGTCAAAGCGACACGCAGTCATGTTGGAGTGGCGAAGACCGTCTGCATTCCCGGTTTTACCGGTATGCGCGGTCATTCGCATAGAGAGGGTCATGCGGGCCAAATGATTCACCGATGAAATTGCGGACGACGATGCGCATTCACCGCGATGATGATATGTCCCGCGCAACCCATTGTTGCGAAGCGTAAAAAAAACCACACATGTTTTTTTGTTACGATCAAACTATGGCGTGATCGGCCGCGTAAACCGATACAGCCACCCGCGCCCAGCGCTGGACGCGAGCCATAATTCCCTATTGGAGCCAGTTAGGCAATCTTGAGCGAAGAGGCATGGAAATACAGAAGATCCTCGTTTTGCGTGGTCCGAACATCTGGGCAAACTTTCCGGTGCTGGAGGCGTTGGTCGATCTTGGCGAGCTGAAAGACTCCCCCTCGGACGAATTGCCCGGTTTCAATGAACGGCTAATGAACTGGCTGCCGACGATGATCGAGCACCGCTGTAGCATCGGCGAACGAGGCGGCTTTTTTGAGCGGCTGCGGCGCGGCACCTATCAGGCCCACATTCTCGAGCACGTGACGCTGGAGTTGCAAACGCTCGCCGGGGCGACCGTCGGCTATGGCCGCGCCCGCGAGACGGCCGTCGAAGGCGTCTATAAGGTCGTTGTCGAATTCGAGGAAGAAACCTTCTCCGAAGCGGCGCTGCGCACCGCCCGTGAGCTTTGCCTGGCCGCGGTTTACGATCGCCCCTTTGACGTCGCCGCCGAAATCGCCCGTCTGCGCGACTTGAACCAGAGCCTGCGCTTGGGGCCAAGCACGCGGGCCATTGTCGATGCCGCCAAGGCCCGCGGCATCCCCACGCGGCGGCTGAACGACGGCAACCTCGTGCAGCTTGGCTATGGCAAGCGGCAACATCGTATTTGGGCCGCCGAGACCGACCGCACCGGCGCCATCGCCGAGGAAATCGCCCAAGACAAAGACCTGACGCGCGTCTTGCTGCGCACGGCGGGCGTGCCCGTGCCCGAAGGCCGGCCGGTGGCCAACGCCGAAGACGCTTGGGCCGCCGCGCAAGAAATTGGCGTCCCCGTGGTCGTCAAGCCGCAGTTTGGCAACCAGGGCAAGAACGTCGCCACCTTTCTCACAACCCAAGAGCAAGTCTTCGCCGCATATAACACGGCGTCGGCCGGCGGTTACTCGGTCGTTTGCGAAAAGTTCGTGGTGGGGGCCGATTACCGCTTGCTGATTGTCGGCGGGCAACTCGTGGCGGCCGCCCGACGCGAACCCGCGCAAGTCCGCGGCGACGGCATTCATACCGTGGCCGAGTTGATCGACCATGTCAACATCGACCCGCGCCGCGGCAACGACCACGCCACCCCGCTGACCAAAATCAAGCTCGACCCCGTGGCCATGAGTGTCTTGGCGGAACAGGGCTTTCTGCCCAACTCGGTCCCCTCCGCCGGCACGCCGGTGCTGATTCGCCGCAATGGCAACCTGAGCACCGGCGGAACGGCCGCCGACGTGACCGAACTGGTTCACCCGGAGGTGGCCGCGCGCGCCATCGAGGCCGCCCGCACCGTCGGCCTGGACGTGGCCGGAGTCGACGTTTTGGCGGGCGACATCAGCCGCCCCTTGGAAGAGCAAGGCGGCGCCATTGTTGAAGTCAACGCCGGCCCCGGCCTGCGCATGCACGTGGAGCCTTCAAGCGGGCAGGCGCGACCGGTCGGCGACGCCATTCTGTCGACCATGTTCGCGCCGGAAGACAACGGCCGCATTCCCATCGTGTCGGTGACGGGCACCAACGGCAAGACGACGACGGTGCGCTTCATCGCCCATTTGCTGCGCTCGCGGGGGCTGACCGTGGGCACGACCTGCACCGACGGAATTTACATCGGCGACCGCCGCATCGACCGCGGCGATTGCGCCGGCCCGAAAAGCGCGCGGGCGGTGCTGTTCAATTCACAGACGGAGGCCGCGGTGTTTGAATGCGCGCGGGGCGGCATCTTGCGCGAGGGCCTCGGTTTTGACTTTTGCGACGTGGCGGTGGTGACCAACATCGCCGGGGGAGATCATTTGGGCGTGGGCGGCGTCGACACGCTCGATCAGCTTGTCCGCGTCAAACGCTGCATTGTCGAAGCGCTGGCGCCCACGGGTCATGCCGTGCTCAAGGCCGACGATCCGCTGGCGGCGGGCATGGCCGAGAAGTGTCCGGGCAAGGTCATCTACTTCGCCCAAAGCGCCGCCGATCCGGTGATTTCCGCCCACCGTGAGACTGGCGGCAAAGCGGTGTTCTTGCGCGGCGGTGAAATCGTCGCCGCCGAGGGCGCCGGCGAGACCGCCATCACCACGCTCGACCGCGTTCCACTGACACACCGCGGCCGCATTGGCTTCCAGGTTGAAAACGCCTTGGCGACCGCGGCGGCGGGTTGGGCCTTGGGGCTGCCGTTGGAACAGGTGGCCGCCGCGATGGCGACCTTTGCCGCCAACATCGAACAATCGCCCGGCCGTTTCAACATGCTGGAAATCGGCGATACCACGGTCATCGTCGATTACGGCCACAACGCCTCGGCCTTGAGAGCGCTGGTGGAGGTGGTGGAACAGTTCCCGCATACGCGGCGTTCCATCGTCTACAGCGCGGCGGGCGATCGCCGCGACGCCGATTTTATTGAACAAGGCGAACTGCTGGGCAAGACCTTTGATCGCGTCGTTTTGTATGAAGACCATTATCGCCGCGGCCGCGCCGAAGGCGAGATCATCGGCCTCTTCCGCCGCGGCATGAACGGCGCGACGCGGGCGCAAGAAGTCGTGGAGGTGCAAGGCGCCGTGGCGGCCGTCGAGAAGGCCCTGAGCCTGGCCCAACCCGGTGAGTTGTTGGTCGTGCAGGCCGACGAAGTGGATGAAACCGTCGACTTCGTCAAGCAATACGTTCGCGCCCGCGTGCCGGGCCGCGAGATCGACCTCAACGAAGCGCTCGCCGCCGCCGGCCCGCCGCTGTTGCCGGATCCGGAGCCAGTGATTCTGCCGCACCACATCGAGCCGCAGTTGGTGACGGGCTGACGGGTTCTTTGGAATGAGAGCGATTTCCTTCTCCCTCTCCCTCCGGGAGAGGGCTAGGGAGAGGGCGTTTGACCCCGCTCTTTGGCATTCCTCCGCTCATCTTGGAGTGCGTGCGATTCATCGCCGCTTTCCTTTGTCGCGGAGCGACCTTCTTTTCGCCGCCGCGCCGTCCGTCAAGAAACGACTCCCGACCCCTTTAATATCGCCGAGGCCGGTGCGCAATGCGGGTTTATATCAAGGCGAGTTAGGCCGCACGCCAAATCCCGGCCCGTTGGGAACTTCCACAAAGCCGTCGCGGAAAACGATCGGCGGCGTCACGTAGGAGGTTTCATAGAACAAAGCGGCCATCAGATCGCAGGCGTAGCGCTCGACGGGGAAGGCCGACAAGCTCGCGGCGAGACACACCATGGCGGCCTGGCCCAGATCGGTTTCCAGGTTCGAGCCGATGGCGCAGGCCTTGCCCGCCTGCCCGACGCGCCGCGCCATGGCCAGCGAGTGCGTAAAACCGCCGTTCTTGCCGGGATAAACCGAAAGAATATCAAACGCCTCGCGGTCGAGCGCCTCTTCAAGCTGGCCCGGAGTGAACACCGCTTCATCGGCCATGATCGGCACCGGCACGCGGCGGCGGACTTCGGCCAGCAGGCCAAGCCGATCTCGCGGCGTCGGTTGCTCGGCCAGCGCCAGGTTGAACGGCGCGAGCGCCTCGATCGCCCGCACGGCTTCGTCGGCCGTGGCATGCGCGCCGTTGGCGTCGATGGTGAAAATCGGCTCCGGCCCGAGTCGTTCGCGCACCGCGCGCAAGCGGGCGACATCGTCCAGCCCCGGCTTGCCGGTTTTGAACTTCAGCGTGCGCACGCCGCGCTGCCAAAACTCCACCGCCAGCCGCACGGTTTCGTCCGGCGGATAGGCGCCGATACTGGCGCGCGTGGCGACGCGTTCGACCGGCGGCCGATCGCAGATCAGCTTGGAAACCGGCACGCCTTGCGACCTGCCCCAGACGTCCCACAGGGCGATATCGACCGCCGACTTCGCGAACGGATTCGCGTGCAGTTCGCGGTCGAGCATGGCGACGCCTTCCGCGGGATGATCGAAACGGGCGCCTACCAACCGCGGGGCGATGAAATGCTCGATCATCTGTCGCGCCGTCTCGGCCGATTCACCGCTCCAGACCGGCGCCGTGGCGGCCTCGCCGTAGCCTTGCAAATCGTGATCGACGCCAACCGTCACGGTCACGTAGCGCGAGGCTTCGTGACGTCCCAAAAACGAAACGATCGCGCCGTCCAAACGAACAGGGTGATCGACAACCTGGGCCTCAATGCGTTCAATGCGGAAACTCACGTTTCGCCCTCCGGCTCGCTAGTGTCTTGTCCAAACTTCAACTTAGGATTCGACGCGGCTGAAGCATGGGCCTCCTGGCCCGTCACGGTCGATTGGTGACGGGCGATACTACCCGCGTGCAGTATAAAACGCGGTGTTTTTTAAGGAGGCGCTGGTGGGAGTCGAACCCACGATGGCGGATTTGCAATCCGCTGCC
>DASVGM010000033.1:0-6905 GCA_036379555.1 Pirellulales bacterium
GCGTGCTCGAACCCGAAGTGATGGATTCGCCGCGAGAGGCGATGGATTACGACGCGATGGACCATTCCACGGTCAACCGCGTTTTCGTCGACGACTTCCTCGAACTCTGGCGGACGCGGTTTGGCGGCGGGGCGGTTGGCGAAGTGCTTGATCTCGGCACGGGCACGGCACAGATTCCCATCGAGCTACTGCGCCGCGAGCCTGGCTTTCAGGTGCTGGCGATCGACCTGGCCGAGAGCATGCTGGCCATCGGCCGAAGGAACGTCGAGGAGGCTGGTTTCTCGCGGCAGATTCAACTGGAACAGATCGACGCCAAGCGGCTCAGTTACGCCAGCGACCGCTTCGCCGCGGTGATGTCGAACAGCATCGTGCATCACATCCCCGAGCCGGCCGACGTATTGGCCGACGCCTGTCGCGTGTTGCAGCCTGATGGCGTGCTCTTCATTCGCGACCTGCTTCGTCCGCAGGATGACGCCGCCGTCCGGCAACTCGTCGACACGTATGCCGCCGGGGCGAACGAGCATCAGCGGCAACTGTTTGACGCGTCGTTGCGCGCCGCGCTTTCTCTTGAAGAGGTACGCGATCTCGTTTTGCGGCTGGGCCATCGGCCAGATCAAGTCCGGCAAACCAGCGACCGGCATTGGACCTGGGCGATCGTGTAGGGTGGGCATTGCCCACCAGCCACGTTACGACCCAATTTTGCTTTCGCGGTCGGGCACATGCTCGGAACGCACGTTACCATTGCGTGCCGCGGCTGCGGCCTGCGGTCGAGCATCATGCCCCAAACAGCGGCCGATTTGCCGCACCGCTTGCCGCAGGCGGTTTTCGTTTTCAACCAACGCCATGCGCAAATAGCCTTCGCCCGCCGGACCAAAGCCGCTGCCCGGACTGGCGGCCACGTCAGCCTCTTCCAGCAGCTTCATGGCGAACTGCATGGTATCCATTTGCCGCCGCCAGACCTCCGGTATCTTGGCCCAGACGAACATGCCGGCCCGCGGCGGCGTCACTTCCCAGCCGATCCGCCGCAGCCCCTCGCACAACACGTTGCGTCGGGCTTGATAGATGATGGATTGGTCCTCCACGCCCGCCTCGGTGTGCCGCAAGGCTACGATGGCGGCGATCTGAATGGCTTGAAACATGCCATAGTCGTAGTAGGCCTTGATGGTCGACAGGGCCTTGAGCATCTCGGCGTTGCCGGCGCAAAAGCCGACGCGCCAGCCCGCCATGTTGTAGCCCTTGCTCATCGTGGTGAACTCCACGCCCACGTCAATCGCGCCCGGCGCCGACAAAAAGCTCGGCGGCTTGTAGCCGTCAAAGGCGACGTCGGCGTACGCGAAATCGCTGATGACCATAAAGCCATAGCGCTTCGCCAGCTTGACCACTTCGACGTAGAATTCCGGCTCGATGGTTACCGTCGAAGGATTGTGCGGGTAGTTGATGATGAGCAGTTTTGGCTTGGGATAGAGCCGCTCGCAGGTCGTGGCGATGTTGGCAAGAAAGCGTTCGCTGTCGGCCACTTCCAGGGCGATGGCGTTGCCCGAGGCGAGCGCCACGGCGTAAACATGCACCGGAAAATACGGCGCCGGAACGATGGCCGTATCGCCCGGCCCGGTCAGCGCCAGGCAGGTATGGCTAAAACCCTCCTTGGAGCCAAGACAGACCACGACTTCGCGTTCCGGATCGAGCCGAACGCCGTATTTGCGAAAGTATTTGCTCGCCACCTCGCGGCGCAGGTTTAAGATGCCAATCGACTGGCTGTAGCCATGATTGCGCGGATCGCGGGCCGCCTCGACGAGCTTTTCAATCACGATCTCTTGCGGCGGTTCGGCGGGGTTCCCCATGCCGAGGTCGATCACGTCATCGCCCGCGCGCCGCTTCTGATAGAGAATGGCGTTGATGCGTCCGAACAGGTAAGGGGGCAAACGGTGCATGCGTTCGGCCAGCACGATCTTAAAGGGTTCGTCGGCCGAGTGCGGATCGGTGGGATTGGTCATCGATAGCTGCTAAAAGGATTGGACGGCGCTGGGTCGTGGTTTGTTGAGTCGTAGCTTGTTGGCCCTCCTGGTTCGTTGGGCCGTGTTCCCTTCAAGATAACCGCGGACAAGCATCTAGGGAACGTCACCCGTCGTCCTTCACCGGTTGCAACGCGCTTTGGGCCAAGACAAACTTGCGCTGGCCGGCGGACGCGAACGAAACCGTCGCCGTGCGGCGCGGGCCGCTGCCCGAAAGCGCGACGATCGTGCCTAGCCCATACTCCGGGTGCAGCACGGACATGCCTTGGTGAAAAGTGTCGGGCGAATAGGGGGATGCGGCCTGGCCCGCCGCGAGTTGAGCCGCCGTCATCAGCGACGGCAGTCGTAGCCGTTTGGCTTTTTGCCTCTCGTCACTCTCGCCGGCATCCGGCTGCCACACGGGTTCTTCATGGTGCGCGTGAATCTCGAATCCATCGTCGTGCGCGGCATGGACCTCCCAGTCATCACCGCCGGCCGCGGCGGCCGCGTCGGGCCAGGAAGAACCCGTCTTTTCCAACTCGTCTGGCGGCAGTTCCAGCAAAAATTTGCTAGGAATGGTCAGCTTCCGTTGCCCGCGAAACTCACGATATTGCGAAACGCTAAGCTGCAATTCTTCTTGCGCTCGGGTCATGCCCACAAAGAACAGCCGCCGCTCTTCTTCAAGCTGTTCCTCGTCGTTTTGGCTACGCTCGTGCGGCAGCAGCTTTTCTTCCACCGCCACGATGAACACGCAGGGAAACTCCAATCCCTTGGAGGCGTGCAAGGTCATCATCGCCACGCGGTCGTCGCCAGCTTCCCAAACATCGACGTCGTTGACCAGGCAAACGTCTTCCAGGAATTCTTCCAGATGCCCTTCGCCCGGCGCCAGCTCGTCGAACTGCCGCGCGGCCGTGAGCAACTCTTGAATATTGGCCAGACGCTCCTGATCTTCTTCCAAGCCGCTGTCGTTTAAGTGAGCCTGGTAGCCCGTCTCGTTGAGCACATGGCCGAGAATCTCTTCCACGGGCCGCATGGAAATCAAATTCAAGCGGTCGAACAGGGCCACGAATTTGGCCACGGCGACGGCGGCTTTTTTGGGGATCGTCTCAATAACTCCGGCCTCACGGGCGGCGTCGAGCAAGGTTTTGCCATAACGCGTGGCATGCGCCGCGAGGCGGTCGAGCGTCGTCTTGCCGATGCCTCGCGGCGGCGTGTTCACCACCCGCAAGAAAGCCAGGTCGTCGCGCGGGTTGTTCAAGAGCACCAGCCAGCCGAGCACGTCTTTGATCTCTTCGCGCTGATAAAACTCGACGCCGTTGAGCATTTGATACGGCACGCCCGCCGCCCGCAGGGCGAACTCCAACGAGCGCGAGAGCGCGTTCACGCGATAAAAAATGGCGAAGTCGCGCGGCCGCCGCCGGCCGCTCTGAATCGCCTCGGCGATTTGCGCGGCGATGCCTTCGGCCTCGATCGTCTGCGAGGGATACACGACGTAACGCACCGGCCGGCCTTCGGCGTTGTCGGTGAAGAGCGCCTTTTCCTTGCGGCGGCGATTGTGCGAGATCAACTCGGCGGCCACGCGCAGAATGCGTTTCGTGCTGCGATAGTTTTGTTCCAGCCGCACCACGCGCACGTCGGTAAAATCGTGCTCAAACTTGAGAATGTTGTTGATGTTGGCTCCGCGCCAGCCATAGATCGACTGATCGGGGTCGCCCGTCACCGATAGGTTTGGGTAAGTGACCGAAAGCGCCCGCACGATGGCGTATTGAGCCAGGTTGGTGTCTTGATATTCATCGACCAGGATATAGCGGTAGCGCGTGTCGAGCGATTCACGCAGCTCGGGGTTGGCGCGCAAGAGCGTGGCCACGTGCAAGAGCAGATCGTCAAAATCGGCGGCGTTGGAAGTCAGCAGTCGCCGCTGATAAATCGGATAAACCTTCGCCACGACCACGCCGAGCGGCTGGCCGACGCGCGGTTGATAGTCAGCGGGCAAAATCAGGTTGTTCTTGGCCCAACTGATGGCCGAACCGATCTGCTGGGGCGTGAAGTGGCCGCTATCCACTTGCGATTCGGCGCACGACCGCCGCAACGCCGCGGCGCTGTCGCCGGTATCGTAGATGGTGTAATTCTCGGCCAGCCCGACCAGCGGAGCATACTGCCGCAGCAGCCGGGCGCAAAAGCGGTGAAAGGTGCCCATCCAAATCGCCTCGCCGGGGGCGAGCCGCTCGACGCGACTTTTCATTTCGCTGGCGGCCTTGTTGGTGAAGGTCAGCGCCAGGATTTGCCGCGCCGGAATGCCGTGCCGCAGCAGATTGGCGATGCGATGCGTGACGACGCGCGTCTTGCCGCTGCCAGGCCCCGCCAAAATCAACAGCGGGCCATCGATATGTCGTACCGCTTCGCTTTGCGCGGCGGTGAGATCGGCGAGAAGATCGTCCAGAGGTTCTTCTCGGCTCAAAGTGGTCATGTCGCCATTCTAACAAAACTCCACGCCGGTTTCGACCCGCCTACAATTGAGGGTGGATGGTAAGCAGTTCTCGGCGAGAAGCACAAAGGAGGGGTGCTTTGCTTACGCCTTGAACTTTCATCGACGCGGCTTAAAACTGGTATTGATGAACCATAAACCAACCACTGCGCCGCGCGAACCCACTCTCAAACAGTTCGCCATCCCGGCGATGATCGTGCTCATGCTCGTCAGCGGCGGACTTGCCCTGGCCGACGAACCGCCGGCGAATGTTTTCCCGCCGGCGGAAATGGCCAATGTGCGGCCGGCAAGTCATGTATTCAAGTGCAAACCGAAGCTGACCTGGCCGATTGGGAGCTGCTCCGTGGCGACGGGCCAATTCGCTGGACCGCCAGCCCTTGGCGGTCAGGCAAAGCGCTGTCGCTGCCGCCACAGCAAGTCGTCGCCGGGCCGCGTTTCGCGGTCAAGCCCTATCACGAGTACTTCATCCACGTTTATGGCCGAAGCCCGCGGCCGACGATGGAATTTTCATTACGGCGCGGCGACATCGACCAGCGCCTGAGTACGTTCGGCGATGTGTATGAGCGGCCGCCTGAGCGCATCTTGGGCTTTGTCGCCCGGCCGGGCGAAACGAGTTGCCGAACCGTGCTGACCAATTACGCCGGTGGCAACGAGGCGTCAGGTCGTGTGGATCTCTGTTGGATCGAGGAAGGCGCGAGAATCGATACAGGGCCGATTGATGAGCGCGAACTACTGACGATTCTCTCCCCGGCCGCATTGCCGCTGGGGCCGCTGCAGATGAAGCGGATGCTTGCGCCCGGAGAGTTCTGCTTGAGCTACGGCCCGACGGCGAACGCGCGGATTGTTGAGGAGGATGGTGTCAAAGCCTTGCAGGTTCCTGGCGGCGAGCCTTATATGGCGCTGTCGCTCCCCATGAGCGGGCCGTTGCGGCAGGCTTGTTTTTACCGTTTTTCGGTGACGTTGCGCGGGCGAGGCCCATTGGATTTTTGCTTCTGGAACATTCCGCTCCCTCGGCATCATGTGGCGGAATTAAGTGGTGGCTGGCAGACGGTCGACTGGGAATTCTTTGTTGACGGCCCAACCTGCGAAGGCCCACCGCCGACGCTCCAGTTCAGTTCCGCTTTGGAAATTCGCCGTGCCACGCTACGACAAACTTCGCCGCCCAGGAGAGTAAACTAGATCACGGCGGAGCGTGACGGCTACCAGGTGGACGGCTCTCGCCTAACCCGCACGCATGCAGTAGAACTTCCACGCGGCACTGATTACACTAAAACCGTTTGCGGCCAAAAGTGACGGCTGCTCGTCGTGGGGTGACCTGCCAAGGTCGCTGGGTTGACGACCTGGGCAGGCCGCCCCACAGATCGGCAACCGCCTCATTTTCGGCCGCACTCGGTATAAGACTCGCCGTTGTCAGCCGCCCCGCCTTTTGATTCAAGCACCACCTAAGGATTCCCCCCATGATTCACCGCTTAAGACTACCGCATGTTTGTGTATTGTGTGCCATCGTCGCACTGTCGCCGTCGTCTCGCGCGCAGGCCGATGTCAAGCTGCCGGCCATTTTTGGCAACCACATGGTTTTGCAGCAGGGCATGAACGATCGGGTGTGGGGCACGGCCGAGCGTGACGAAGAGGTTACCGTCACCATCGCCGGTCAAACCAAAACGGCCAAAGCCGGCGCCGACGGCAAGTGGTCGCTCACGCTCGATCCGCTCGAAACCGGCGGGCCGCACATCATGACCATCAAAGGCCGCAACGAAATCACCTTCGACGACGTGCTGGTGGGCGAAGTCTGGCTTTGTTCCGGCCAGTCGAACATGGGCTGGGAAGTGCAGTCGGCCAACGACGCGGATTTGGAATCGCTGACGGCCAAGTTCGCTGATTTGCGGCTGGTTTCAGTGCCGCAGGTGGGTACGCAAGAGCCGCAGTCGGATTTTAAGGGACAGTGGGAAACCTGCTCACCCGAAGCGGCGCGCCGCTTTTCCGCGGTCGGCTACTTCTTTGGGCGGCAATTACAGCAAACGCTCGGCGTGCCGGTGGGATTGATCGACGACGCCTGGGGCGGTTCGGCCTGCGAGGCCTGGGTGCGCCGCGATTTGCTCGCCGCCGACAGCCGCTATCAGCCGCTGCTGGCCCGTTGGGAAGAGTTGGAGAAGCGTTTTCCTGAAGAGAAGGCGGCTTATGAGACCAAGCTGGCCGATTGGAAGCTGGCCGCCGAAAAGGCCAAACAAGACGGCACGCCGCCACCGCCGCGGCCCGGCGGCGATCCGGAGGGAGCGATGCGCGGAAATCACCGTCCCGCGAACATCTACAACGGCGTGTTGAAACCGACCATCGGATACGGCATGCGGGGCGCGATCTGGTATCAGGGCGAATCGAACGCCGGCCGCGCCTACGAATATCGCGAATTGTTTCCCTTGATGATTTCAAGC
>DASVGM010000034.1:0-4375 GCA_036379555.1 Pirellulales bacterium
ACTTGCACATCCATTCCAATGGCACCGTTCACGCCCATGAACACACTCACCATGACGAGCATTTGCACCCGCACCCGGCGGCGCAAGCCGTGCCGACGGACGCCGCGCCGGCTGAAGCGGCGATCCCGCGCTCGATGACGCCTTGGATCCTGTTCGCCATCTTCGCGTTTGGCCCCTGTGAGCCGTTGATTCCGCTGTTGATGTATCCGGCGGCGAAGGCCGATCTATTTAGCGCGGCCTGCGTCGCCGCGTTGTTTTCGTTGACCACGATCGCCACCATGACCACGATGGTGTTGTTCATCTGTGCCGGCGCCGGCGCCTTACGCTTTGATAAGTTGACGCGATACGGCCACGCGCTGGCGGGGTTGGTCGTTTTGTCGTGCGGGGTAGCCGTGAAGGTAGGGTTTTAGCCTCTAGGCGTGCAGTTCAACCACGTCCTGATCCGCGAGCACGTAATCGCTCTTCATCACCGACGCATCATGCACCTGGTTGCCCCAGACACGGGCGAACTTGAGCGTGGCGGCAAGGTCTTTATGGACCAACGCCGCCACGTCCAACAGCGTGCTGCCGCGACGCAGCGTGAAGGGCTTGTCATAGTCCGCCGTTTTGGCCGTGGGCAGCTTCGTGTAAACCCGCACCACGTCCAGTGACCGGTAAATCGCCTCGCCGAGCGCGTCAAGCGCCGTGCGCGCCAACGCCGAAATCGGAAACTCCGCGAAGTCGAGCGGCGCCAACTCGTGCAGCAGCGCCAGGCGGTCGGCCGCGTCGGGCAGATCCATCTTGTTCGCCGCCAGCAGAGTTTGAGTGTAAGAAATGCCGACGTCATCTTCATCCAGCGACGACGTTCGGGCCAACCTGGTTTTCGTGGCGGCAAGCCGGTCCAGCAGTTCCATCAAGGCCTCGATGCCGTCGTCGCCGCCCATGTCAACGACCAGCACGGCCACGTCGGCTGAACGAACAATGCCTTGCACGTACGGCTCCATGTAGTCCGCGGTGATCGGCGGCATGTCGATGATCTGCACCGCTACGTCTTGCCACGGCATCATGCCGGGTTGCGGCGCCCGCGTGGTGAACGGGTAGGGAGCGATTTCGGGCGTGGCGCGTGTCAGGCCGGCGAGAAGCTGGCTTTTGCCAGCGTTAGGTCCACCGAGTAGTACGGCCGTGCCGGCCCCCTGCCGCGGAATACGAACGCCATGCCCCTTCTTGCCGGTCTTCCGTTCGGCCTCGGCGTCTTTTCGGGCGCGGCTGATCTTTTGCTTCAGCTCGGCCTGCAGCTTTTCCGAAGCTTTGTGCTTCGGCATTTCGCGCAGCATCACCTCCAACCACTTTAGCTCCTCTTCAGCGGTGGCGGCACGGCGATATTCTTCTTCCGCCTTGAGATATTGCGGCGTCAGGTTGGCGGCCATTTAGGGTTCGCTGTGGTCAATGCCCAACTGTTCGTACATCTGGCAATGGCCATTCATGCCGCGATAAATGGCGTACAACCCGCCCGCGATCAAGATGAGGCTGGACTTGGGCATGCGGCTGAGGCCCAACAGCGCCAGCGCGGCGCCGCCCGCGATGCTGACGGTTCGTTCCGTTTCGCTCATGTTCTTCGCGTGGGAACCCATTGGGGGCCAGACTTCGCACTTGGAACCTGCCTGTGCTGAACGCTGCTCGGTCGTCGTCATGATGGTCGCTCCTATGTTTGCTGCCGTAAGGGTATTGTGTGCGGAACTGGATTCCCAATGCAAGTGTCGTGCCCATCTTGGCAGCCCTACAGAACCTTAACCGCCAGCGCGGTGATGTCGTCGAGCTGAGGCTCACCTTCACGATAATCGCGCGAGGCCTGGCAGATGGCGGCCGCGATTTCTTCAGGAGGTTGCCCTCGGCGGCCGGCGGCGACCTCGATGATGCGCCGCATGCCAAACAATTCTCGATTGGGCGCCATCGCTTCCACCACGCCGTCGGTGGCGAACAGCACCAGGTCTCCCGCCGTCAGGGTGGCCACCTCGCCCAAGGGAAACGAGGCGTGCTGCAAAATCCCCAGCGGCACGTCCGTGCTCGGCAACAGCGCCTTGAGCTTGCCCTCGGCCGAGATCACCGCGCCCGGCGGGTGGCCCGCGTTGGCGTACAGCAGCAATCGCGGGGCGGGAACGATGCTGGCCAACAGCAGCGTGACAAAGCGCTCGTCCGCGGTCTGCTCGCAGAGCAGGTGGTTGCAGGCCGCCAGCATCTCCACCAGATCGACCGGTTGCCGCATGAGCGTCATGGTGCGCAGGGATGCCTGCGCCATCGCCGCCACCAGGGCAGAACTTAGCCCGTGGCCGCTGGCATCGCCAATGGCGACGCCCAGCGTGCCGTCGGGCATCGCCAGATAATCATAGAAGTCGCCGCCGGTCGCTTCCGCGCTCAAGCAGCAGCCGCCGGCCTCCAGCCCGCCATAGCTCAGCGGGCCGCGCGGCAGCAAACCTTCTTGAATCTTGCGAGCCAAGGCAAGCTCGTCGTTCATCCGCCGCAAGGCAATCAAACTTTGCCGGGTGCGAAACCGCTCGACACTGTGGCACAGCGTCCGCCGCACCAATTCCGCGGTCAGGTCGTCTTTGAAGAGATAATCTTCCGCGCCGCGCCGCAAGGCCTCGCGGCTGGTGTCGAGCTCGGCCAGCCGCGTGAGCACCACCACCGGCACATGAGTAGCTCGCGGCAGCAGTTGACACAGTGTGTCGAGGCCGACACTGTCGGGCAAATTCAGATCGAGCAAAACGACGTCGATATCGCCTCGATCCAAGCGGGCGATGCCGGCCGCCAGATTGTCGGCCTGCTCCAAAACGAACGATTCGGTGGAGCTTTGCTCCACGAGACGCGCGACAAGCATGGCGTCCAGTCGATTATCCTCAACCAGCAATACACGCAACACCGCGGGCATCATGGCCTTCCCCTCCTTCTGAAAAATGGATGGGCTTGCTGCCAGTGGATTTAAGAGGCTATCCGAAAACTCGCCGTGGGGCGGGCCGCCGGCCCGTCTGACTGCAAAAGACGGCTCGGCGAGCCGCCCCACGATACGCCGCCACGGCGAAATCCGAGTTTTCGGATAGCCTCTAAGAACGTCTTTCAGGATACCCCCTACGTCGTGGAAAAAGCAAGGGGGCAGGGGGGTATGCGGCAGTTAAACGTCGCACTTGCCGGACGGCGCTCAGATTAAGGATGTCGAAGTCGAAGTATGAGGCGCGAACATTTTGTTCGGGAACTCAGGCAGGCGGGCTGGATGGGGCCGAACGCGCAACATCAATACGTGCGCTGCGGGTTAATGTGAAAGGCGAAACGGGTGCCGGTGAATAATCCGCGTTAAACGCCCACCGTCTTTTGCCAGTCGGCGTCGTAGCCACTGCCGGCCGCGGCGATGGTCGCCAGGTCGTGATAGCACTCGCTCAAAAGCACGCCGGGCGCCTCGCCGAGCGGCACGCCGGGCCGGTCGAACGACATGCCCGCCGCTTCGCCGCCGGTCGGCATGAAATGCAAGCCCATCAAGGCCACCGTGCGGTTCTCTTCGGGCATGCCGTTGCCGCTGAATCGCAGCACAACCTTCAGGCCCATGCCGGCCAAGGTCTTTTCATATTCATAAAACCAGCCGCCGTCTTGCGCCGGCCCGCGTGTGTAGCCGAGCCGCGTGGCAAGCCCGCGCAGCTTGAACGCCTCGATCAAGTGCCCCTCAAAATCCGTCAGCGCGGCGGCGTCTTGCTTGTCGGCGGGCAAAACGTAGGCCGGCCGGCCAAATTGCCCAAAGAGCGGTTGCACTTCGTAGTCGGCCAAATGTCGCGTCCAGGCGGCGGAGCTTTCCGGCGAGACCAACGAACCGTGGGCCAAACGCAAGCGGACGTCGGCCGGCATCACGAACTGTTCGTCGTTCTCATCAGTCAGCGTGCCGTCATCGAGCGGCCGAAAGGTTTTCACGATGCGCGTCCCATCGTGTACTCCCCATACCAGCCGCTGGCAGAGTCGGCCGACGACGGGGTGCCGCAGCAGATAGGTTTGCCAATCACCGCTCGTCCAATCGCGCTCGGTACACATCGCCTCATAAAGCCGCGTGGTTTGCTGCGCCACCAGCTTTTTCAGATCGCTCTTTGCCGTCGAAAGCGTCTTTTTGGCCGCCTTGGCTTTTTCCGGATCGTCGTCCTTGCGCGGCTCAGGCAACGACTTGAGCGGCTTGCCGTTTTCATCTTTCAGTTCAATCGAAAAGTCGGGCCGCAGGTGCGCGACGAGCTTTCGCGGACCATAATCGAGGTCAAGCGTTAAATCGTCTTCAAAGCCGGCGGCGGGCACGGTGCGGTCGGCCAATTCGTCGATGGTCCAGCCTTTGCGCTCGGCGACGACCTTGACGTATTTCTCGGCCTCTTCG
>DASVGM010000035.1:0-13206 GCA_036379555.1 Pirellulales bacterium
TTGGGCCGCGGTTACAGCTTGACTCACCGCCTGCCTGACGGTCGCCTGATTGCCGATGCCGCCACGCTTTCGCCCGGCGATCAAATCTCAACGCGGTTCGCCGCCGGACGCGCCATCAGCCGAGTGGAGACGATTGAAACTCCCTGATTTGTTCATTCTTGTTCAATGCTTGACAATCTCTCGGTTCCGAGCTCTCGGATATCAGGATCGGCGTTGGCCGCCGCGCGGCGCGCAAGTTTTGCAGCGCGCGAGTGGTCGAGTTCATCAAGAAGTTCTAAAAGCATCCAGTAATCATCGTATTGCTGGTCATGCAGAATGGTCTCGACCTCGGCATCAATCCGCGGCAGCACCCACTCGCGCGGCAGGTCTGTAATGATCTTCCGCACCGCGGCCACCGGACCGTGTGCCGCCCGAGCCAACTGCATCAACTCTGGAAAAAGCTGCTTTTGCTCCTCGCCGCTCATTTGCTGAATCAGCGCGACGGCCGCCGCGCGATGATTGCCGCCCGGTCGCCCCAAAGCTTCACGCACGAGGCCGACACGATTGACGCCTTCCGTAAAAAGGGCATTCCAATGCTGTCGAGGCGCATCGCCACTCGCGAATTCCCCGATAAGTTGGCCCCACAACTCAGATGATGCGTTTAAGGTCATGGTTTTCTCCCTGAGTATTGCCACGGATCAGCGAACAACGACGCTCCCACGGGAAAGGGCGGCTTCTCCGGCCCAACCATACCCATCCCATCGACCACATAATCGACTCCTGGACGCGGGGCGCGCGGGCCAGACCGCGTGCCAAAGGCGAAGAAATCAACTTTGGTCGTGTTTTCCGTCGGATCCAACGCATCGCGCTCCTTGGAATTTGTTATAGCGAACCTCTTCCCATCGCGGTTTGGCTTTTTAATTATAATCCCGATCCGCTCGCTCATTCAAGCTCGCCGCTTCGACGAGGCGGCCGTCGCCGCCCAGCGGGGCGTCCAGACTGGAGCAATTCGACCCGCGCGCCGCGAAAGGGCAAGTTTGATTTGCTGGCGCGGCGCTTGGTTTATAGAATAGAATTCACGCGGTCGCAGTCGTGGCCGCCGGAAGAATCATGGCGTCGGGCGGCCGCTTGCTGTCCCTAGTTAAAGGATTGGCGTGTCTACTGACAAGAAGAATAAAAGCCTGGGCGATGTTTTACAAGAGTTCAGCCATCATCGCCGCTTGATGCAGGATGAATTGCAAAAGGTCATCGTCGGGCAAGACGACGTCATCGAGCAGCTTTTCGCCGCGATTTTCACGCGCGGGCACTGCCTGCTGGAAGGCGTGCCGGGGCTGGCCAAAACGCTCATGGTGAGCACGCTGGCGCGCATTCTCGACGTGAATTTCAAACGCATTCAGTTCACGCCCGACCTGATGCCGTCGGACATCACCGGCACGAACGTGTTGGAAGAAAACGAGCAGGGCAAGCGCAGTTTTCGCTTTGTGGAGGGGCCTGTCTTCACCAACATTCTGTTGGCCGACGAGATTAACCGCACGCCGCCCAAGACGCAGGCGGCGCTATTGCAGGCGATGCAAGAACGCGAAGTGTCGGTCGGCCAGCAGACGATGAACCTGCCCGACCCCTTCTTTACCATCGCCACGCAAAACCCGATCGAGCAGGAAGGAACCTACCCCTTGCCCGAGGCGCAGCTCGACCGCTTCATGTTCAACATCAAGGTCAACTATCCGACGCTGGTTGAAGAAGAGCGCATTCTGGCTTCGACCACGCGCGGCGAGCGGCCGGAAGTGCGCAAGGTGCTGTCGGGCCGGGCGATCTTGAACTTGCAAAAGCTGGTCGGCTCGGTGGCGGTGAGCGAGTACATCATCAAATACGTCGCGCGGCTGGTGCGCGCCACCCGCCCGCGCGACGATTCTTCGCCGACTTTTGTGCGCGAGCTGGTCGATTGGGGCGCCGGGCCGCGCGCCGGGCAATTCTTGATTCACGGCGGCAAGGCGTTGGCCGCGATGGAAGGCCGTTTTTCGGTCGCCATTGACGACGTCAAAAAAGTGGCCATTCCGGTGCTTCGCCATCGCATCAGCACCAACTTTCAGGCCCAGGCCGAGGGGCTTACCAACGACGGCGTCATCGAGCGTTTGCTGGCCGAACTGCCGACGCCGGAGATTCCAAAGTTTGAATGAAATCGCGATCTCTGTGGCATTTCCAACGTAAGCGGCAACGTGTTTGGCTCCTTCAAGCAGCGATCAGCGATTAGAAACTTGTTGTCTTGATTAGCGAAGATTAGGGTGGATTAGCGTTCTTAAGTTCTGGAGGCGTTTGGAACCATGCAAACGCCGAAAGACCGGAGGAACACTAATTGGCTCTAATCGACTCTAATAATACGGACTCATGCGTCACCTGCTTTAATTCTGGTTCCAATGACAAATTCGTGGGTGGTTTTCGCGCCGATGAGCGGGGCGACGTTCGCGTTTTCAAAGGCATGGCCGGACAAATAAATCATCGGTGAGATGTACGGAAAGGCAAAGAACCCTGGCCCGCCTTGACGGGCCTCACGCCAAGCGAGTCATTTACCCGCCCGGATCCGGCTATCCCTTGTCTCACTTGCTCGCCAGCAGAGCCTGACTCCGCCAGCGCCAGACGCCGGTCATTCTACCACGTAGAATTCGCCTCCAATTGCCAGCCCATTTATTTGCCCGGCAAATGCCTTAAAAAACGCATCGTGGCCTTGCTATCCAGCCAAAATCCACCCACAAATTCTTCCGAGGAGGCTTAATTCTTAGGCTACCGTGTGGAAGCTCGAACCGGGTACAAATTCTGCTGAGCGGATGAGAAGCGTTCCATTTTTTTTGCGACGGGATCCGTAGAACGAACACACGAAACGGCGAGCAGTTATGGAGTTGATGATGCTTTGATATCGATCGTGTATCGCCGGACGAGCTGGGTATCCATTTGGGCGTCAAATTGGAACGTAATGTATTGTGCGTCATCCTCCGCGAAATCGATGTCGACAACCGAACGGCCAATTTCTGTCCCTTCGGAGTTGAGGGCTTTGGCAACGAGGCTGCCGGCGACCGCCTTCTGCGACAACATGTAAACGGTGATGCCCTTTCCTTGGCTGTCGATGCCGGCCGCTTTTGCGACGGTTCTGCTTAGACCAAGACCGGAAACTCGCGGTGAAAGATCGACTTCAACTTCCAAACGCTTGTCGATGCCGCTACCGATGCCCTTTGCGAAATCGGTGACGGTTTCTCCCACAGCCTGCCCGGCCTTCTTGGCCTTTCCTTCTCCGCTACAGCCAAGTGCGGCGAGCAAGAGCGCCAACAGAGCGGTCGAATGCTTCCTCATGATTAATAATCCCACTCAGTAGTAACTTGTTTTCCAAGCTTTGCGTTTTAGAAGTAACGGACGCCGGCGAGCACACGCCGGCGCCATGCAAGTCGCGTCCGCATTATACTTATTCGCCTGTCGTCGCCAGGTCTTGGTCAAGAGAACCGCAGAGCATCATTCGCCGGCGCCATCGGCTAGCACAATCTCGCCGCGCGCGACAGCCGCCAGAAAATGCCGGTTGCTTTCCAGCAATTCGGGCAAGGCGGCCATTTCGCCCAACGTGAGCCAGTGGCACGATTCGACTTCCGCCGGCGCGGGTCGCGGCACGGCGTCGGCCGAAAGCTCCGCCGACCACCAGGCCAGCTCCACCTGCCAAGGAGTCACGGATTGCCAAAGCCGCCGTAGCGGCTTGACCGCCACGTTCAGCTCTTCTCGCAATTCGCGCACCAACGCCTGTTCTTCCGACTCTTGGCATTCGATCGCGCCGCCGGGAAAACAGTAGGCCCCCGGCGCCACGACCTGTTGCGAACGGCGGATCACCAACAACCGCCGCTGTCGGCAGATGACGGCCACCGCGCCACGGCGGCGCGGCGCAGACTCGGAAATAGCGGATGATTCGGCCATGAAGAAAGCCGCCGTACACGGCGTGCCGCGAGCGATTATTTTCCGGCCAGGTGCTTCTGCATTTCAACATAGACCATTCGCAATTCATGCAGTAGATTGTCGAGCAACTGCGTTTCTTCGGGCGTGCGATTGCCGGCCGTTTTGGTCTCCAGCATGTCCAAAGTGTCAATGTGGTGCTTGGCCTCATCGAGACGGGCTTCATGTTTGCCCGAAACCGGATGAGGCACTTGCCCCATCGCCATGAGGCTCTGCGCGGCGAGTGTCGTGAACAAGACGTCCAAGGTGGCCGGCGGCAATGGCGCCGCTTCCGCCTGCGGTTGGGCGGGCTGCTGATGGATTTGCCGGTCGAGAGCCTCTTTTTCGGCCTGGGCCTGACTCTTCCAGTCTTCGTCGATGATGAGCTTGGATTTTACTTGTGGTTCGGGTTCGTCAGCCATGTGTACTTTCCACATTTTCCGCATGTTCGCTTCTGGGACGCGTCTATTATACAATCGACAGCCGGATTATAGAGCGCCGAACAAAACGGAAAACGGCCGTAACTGGAGGATGGGCTTCCTAGCCCGTCACCGTAAAATGGTGACGGGCCAGGAGGCCCATCCTCCAAGAATGCCGCAGTCTTGTTAGGCCGTTTTAGAATGTCGCCCTCCAAGATCGAACGCCAATGGCCCAGACACCCAATTACTCCGATCCTGAAGTTCTGGCCCGCATCGCGGGTCTCGGCTTGCGAGCGCGGCGCGTGGTCGAAGGGACGATTTCGGGTTTGCACCGCAGCCCGTTTCACGGCTTCAACGTCGAATTCGCTGAGTATCGCGAGTATTCGCCCGGCGACGACCTGCGCCGGCTCGACTGGCGCGTCTTCGGCCGCACCGACCGTTACTATATCAAGCAGTTTGAAGAAGAAAGCAATCTGCGTTCGACCATCGTGCTCGACGCCAGCGCCTCAATGCGTTACGGCCGGGGGCCGCTGAACAAATTCGATTACGCCGCCACGGTCGTCGCCGCGCTGGCCACGCTGCTGGTCGGCCAGCAGGATCCCGTGGCGCTGGCCCTGTTCGATAGCCAACAGCGCACGCTCTTGCCGCCCGCCGCCACGCAGGCGCAGCTCGTGCGAATTGTCGAAGAGTTGGAAAGCTCGCGGCCCGACCGCCAGACGCAACTCGGCCCCGTGCTGCAAACGCTCAGCGACAAATTAAGCAAACGCGGGCTGGTGATCGTCGTGTCGGACCTTTTGACCGACCTGGAACCCTTTTACGACGGACTTTCGCGATTGCAGTATCGCGGGCACGAGATCATGGTGTTGCAGGTGCTCGATCGCGATGAGTTGGAGCTGCCCTTCGACGACCTGGTGCTGTTCAAAGACATTGAAGGCAACGAAGAACTGTTTGGCGAGCCTTGGGTTTTCCGCAACGCCTATCGCGCCGCGATGCGCGAGTTCATCGACGGCGTGCGCGAGCACTGCGGCGCTCGCGCCATCGACTACCTGTTGTTGCGCACCGACGAGAACCTTGGCGCCGCCTTGAGCCATTATCTACACTCGCGCGAACGCATGCAGCCCTTCGGGCAGCATAAGCACGGGAAGTTGTAGTGCGCGACCGAATTAACACGCCACACGGCGACGCTGGTATACCGGACTGTCTTGCCGCAGTGAGTCGCAAATGCGACGGATCTCATCGAGGTCGCGCTTGATGGAATCGGCCAAGAACCGCTCGGTCGATCCTTCGGCGGTTTCCCACTCGCGTTGACAATCGCCAAGGCGTTCGAGCACCTCTTTCATCCAGACAAATTTCGCATGCCGATCCATCTCGCGTCGCTCCTTTCCCACACCGGCGGCTGGCAAATTGAGGCGGTTGACCGCTGCCAAGCCCGCCAGCTTTGTAATTTCGCCCGTGTCGCGTGAAAACATGTAAAGCACGCAGCGTGCCAAAACTACCGTCGCGGCACGTCCATATTTCGCAAAGTGTTTACCGTAAAGTGGTTACAGCAAAAACCAGCGTGGCTTCTGACGCGGCGGCGGAGTAACGATGGCGACGGTATTTGTAATAGTTTCAACGAGATTCCACAGCCTGGGCCGGATTATTCGTCGGCCCTCGCGTGGGCGGCGCACTGAAGCGTGGCAGAAGTACTTCGAAAATAGCCCTGGTTTTCATCATTCAGGGTGCTGCGGAGCGGAATGACAACTCGTGAGAGTTCTTGCCGTAAACCACGGCGACAATAGGCCGATGGGCGCCGTCTCAGGTCCACGCTATTCAAGGGTTTCAAAGTTGAAAGGTCGCATGTGGAACTGATCTGGGAAGTGGCCAGGCGCTGGCTTGCCAAAGCATCGGTTTAAGATGCCCTCGGCTTGCCCGAGGGAGTTTTCACGTTGGCCCTCTACATGTCGTGTAGACAGCCAACGTGAATCTCCACCCGGCAAGTGGGTGGCATCAAAGGTCCAACGGCGTCGCCAAAAAGCGATGCAAGACATGTCAACTCTTCAAGTTGCGATTTGAGACGGTGTCTACCTCGGCGACCGCAGTCGCGCCGCAAACCGTTTACAGTATGGATGTTACGGCGACTGACGGTAATTGGACGCGCACCGCGCCGCGCGCGGCGCGGTGTTTTCAAAATTCGTTGGTTCCGCGCCGCGCGCGGCGCGGTGTTTTGAACAAATAGCATCAACCGATCGAAGTGAGATTTGTTCCGCTGTGCCACCACCGGCTTTACGCCTAATGCCACGAGATTAGGCGGCAGCTCCAAATTCAGCGACAGTAGCGGACGATGCCCTCGACTTGCCTGAGGGAGTTTTCACGTTGGTCGTCTACATCGGCGGCCTTCCCCAAACCCCCGATTTTCCGCCCCTTGGCCGCCGAAGGCGGCCAAGGGGCGGAAAATCGGAGAAGGGGCTGGTGGCAAATGCCGTGTGTAGACAGCCAACGTGATTCTCCACCCGGCAAGCAGGTGGCATCAACTACCCAACGCCGCCACGACGAAATGAAACAACAACTGTCACAACCCTTCAAGTTACGATTTGAGACGGTGCCGGCCGATGAATAATCCGTCCTGGGCCGCGTCGCAAGGGGCCACTCTACGGTTCGACTTCATGCACAACCCTTCCGCCCATGACCGTCAAAAGAACCTGGGTATCGCTGATGGCCGAGCGTTCGGCGGGAGCAAGAATGTCGCGGGAGAGAACCACAAAATCGGCCAGCTTGCCGGCCGCGAGCGAGCCGGCTCGCTGCTCGGAGAAATGGGCGTAGGCGGCGTCCAAGGTATAGGCGCGGATCGCCTCGGCCGCCGTGATGCGTTGTTCGGGAAACCAGCCGTCGGGATGTTGGCCTTCGAGCGTAAGGCGGTTCACCGCGGCGTCGATGCCGGCCAAGGGATCGAGCGGCGCCACCGGCCAATCGGAGCCGAACGCCAACCGCGCGCCGCCATCCAATAATGACCGGAAGGCATACGACGTTGCACAACGCTCCGCGCCGATGCGCCCTTCGGCCCAACGGCCATCGTCGATCGCATGAAAGGGTTGCATCGACGCGATCACCCCCTGCCGCGCGAAGCGGCCGAAGTCGTCCGCGCGCAGATGCTGCGCGTGCTCGATGCGAAAGCGGCGGTCTCGGACGCCGTTCTTATCGGCTGTTTCGGCGAACAGGTCCAACAAGGTTGAATTGGCGCGATCGCCGATGGCATGCACCGCCACGGCCAAGCCCGCCGCGTCCGCCTGCGCAATCTGGCGGCCAAGAGTTCCCGGAGCGGTGACAAAAATACCGGTGCTGTGCGGCTCGTTCAAATAAGGTTGCCTCATTTTGGCGGTGCTCGAACCAAGCGAGCCATCAATGAAGCCCTTGAGTCCGCCCAGCCGAAGCAGTTCCCCGCCAAAGTCGGCCTCGATGCCAAGCCCCGCCAACTCGGCCCAGTCCGCCAGCGGCCAATAAAGATGAATTCGCGCCGTGAGCCGATGCCGCCGAGCCAACTGCTGATAAACCCTCGACAGACGACGGCGTGTCTCGCGGCCGTCGCCCGCCATGTCGTCGATCGTGGTCACACCCAGCCGGGCGGCCAAATGAAGCGCCGCGACGACGGCGTCGACCAGTTCGTCGTCGCCCAAGGGCGGCAGGTTGCCGCTCACCAGGCTCATCGCTTCATCGCGCAGCAGGCCGGTCGGTTGATTCGTTGTTTCGTCGCGATGGATTTCGCCTCCGGGCGGATCGACCGTGGCCGCGATGATGCCCGCTAGTTCCAACGCCCGCGAATTGGCCAGCGCCATGTGGCCGTCGTAGCGAGATAAGAAACAGGGACGGTCGGCGACGTAGCGATCGAGCAGAGTGGCCGTCGGCAGTTTGCCGGCAAAGGTGCGATCGTGGTCCCAGTTTCCGCCCAGCAGCCAGCGGCCCGGCGGCAGCTTCCGGTCAAACGCCTTGAGCCGCTTGCCGAATTCCACTTCATCGGCGGCGTCTTTCAGATCGACCCGGCCAAGCTGCAGGCCGCCGGAAAGCAAATGAACATGGCAATCGTGAAAGCCCGGCAACACCCGTCGCCCATGCAGGGCGATAACGCGGGTTTTTGGGCCAATCAGCCGCTGAATCGACGCCGAACTTCCGACCGCCAAGATCCGATCGCCCCAAACGGCGAGGGCTTCGGCTTTGGGCTGCTGTTCGTCGAGCGTCCAGATATTGCCGTCGATCAATGCCAGATCGGCCGACGGTTGCGCGGAAGAAGTCGTCGAAGACAGAATGAGGCAGCAGATGGCAAGAAGTGGCTTTGATACTCGCATTTTTACTTCGCTTGGTTGTCGTCAACACCAAGTATGCGGCGGTGGGTCGCAATTGCAAAGCCCGGCAGCCCGGCGGCATCAAGAGCACGGTATAGACAGTGATCGCCGGGCTTGACTATACTGTCTGGTTCCCCGTGCCGATGTGAAAGGTAGGCGTGGAACATCCGTATTTGTTTGCCCCTAGGTTTTAGAAGGAGGATTTGTGGTAAAGTTGAACGTGCGGGAACGCGAGTCGATCCAAGAGGCGGTTCGCCGTTTCCGTAAGCTGGTGGAACGCAGCGGCATTAAAAAGGAAATGCGGCGGAAAGAGTATTACGAAAAGCCCAGCGAAACCCGCCGCCGCGCCCGCCTGCGTGCCGAACGACGTACTCGGCGCAATGTGCTTCTCATGCGGTAGCCGCCGCCGTTAATTCTCGGCCAGCACGGCCCTGGGCATCAGGGCCATCTCCACCAAACGCAGCAATTGGCGCGGGCTGAAAGGCTTATCCATCACCTGAAGGACGCCCCAGCGGTCGGCCAGTTCTCGCAAAGACAGTTCAAAGCCCTTGGCACTCAGCACGATCACCGGCAACTCACGCGTTTCCGCGCGCTCGCGGACGCGTTCGATCAGCGCCAAACCGTTCATATTGGGCATTTGATAGTCGGTGATCAGTAAGTCGGGCGGACAGCGTTCAATCTCGCGCCAGGCCTGCTGCCCGTCGGCCGCGCAGCGCACGTCGTAGCCCGAGCGAGTGAGTTTGAATTGCACCGCTCGCACAATGTGAATTTCGTCGTCGCAGATCAGAATGCTGGCGCTCACAGTCAACCTCCTTCAAAACTCGAACTCTTGCCAAGGGTGACCGGCTGGACGAACGCGTCGCTGGCAGCGCCCGGCGCCGTCTGCTGGACAACCCGCCTGCCGCCGCCGTTCATGGGAGCGAGCAATTCATCGATGGTCCGCTCCAATCGCTCCACCTGGCTGCCGATGCCGGCGAGGAATTCCGCCCGGGTGGCGTCGTCATCCGCATCGCCATCGGCCAGCAATTCCAGGTAGGCTTTGATGCCTGTCAGGGGCGTTTTCATTTCGTGGCCGGCCAACGAACCGTGTTCATGGCGACGCAGGGCGGTGTCGATGCCGGCGGCCAACCGCTGCGCCAAATCGGCTTCAGCCCGAGCGCCAAACCAATAGGCCGGCGCCGTCGCAACCGATAGCGCGAACAGGCCAAGAGCAAGCCGTAGCGGCCAGGGAAAAGCCGCAAAATCGGCCGCGTATGCCGCCTGCGCCGCGGCAGCCGCCAGAACCACCACCAGCGGTAAAATACGCAGCCGCGCTTGATGAATCATACGCCCGGAGAAGGCCTCTTAAAGAAATAAAAAAAGGCGCGGCAGGGTCCCCTCTCGCATCCCGCTTCCCCGCCGCGCCTCAGCTAGTTTGTAACCGCGCGCCATTGCTCCCGCGGCTTGTCTGGATAAGCTTAGGTCACCAGGCGGCAATTGCAAATGAACGACCATGCGCGCAGCCGTCGTGCGCGGAATCCTGGCGTGAGCCGTCCCAACTTGCCCGGTTTATCGCGATTCGCCGCATGACCGCGTTTATCGCCTAAAAACCCATGTCCCGCACATTTCTATTGGGGCTTGCGGCCGTGGTGAGTATGATGTCGCCGCCTGTTTTTCGTCGGGCGGAAAAGGAATTCATGCCGGAACGCATCCTACTAGTCCAGTTGAATGGCCTGGGCGACCTGCTGCACACGCTGCCGGCTGCCGCGGCGCTGCGCCGCGCGCTGCCCGAGGCTCATCTGGCCTGGGCCGCAGATGCCAGATGCGCCGAACTGCTTAGCGCTCAGCCTTGGCTCGACGAGGTGTTCGCCTGGGATCGCCGTTCTTGGACCGGCTTTTCCGCCTTCGCGCGGCGGCTACGCTACCACAATTGGGACATGGCCATCGACTTTCAGGGCCGCTTGCGCAGCGGCTTTGTGGCGCGGCTTTCGCGCGCACGCCGCCGCATCGGCTATCTGCCGTCGCTGGAAATGTCGCACCTGTTTTACAACGAGTATCGGCCGCTGGAATCGTTTAACAGCCATGCCGTCGAACGCAATTTGGCGCTGATTCAGCACCTGGGCGCGGCGCCCGTCACGCCGCTGGAACGGCCCTATCTGCATCATCTACCGCCGGCCGAATCGCCCGACGCCAGCCCCTGGCCGCCGTTGCATGTTCGCGAGCAAGACGTGGCGACGGTCGATGCCTGGTGCGAAAGCCGTGATTTCGATCCCCGGCGCGAGCAACTGGTCGTGCTGAATCCTTGCGCGAGACGGCCCGCGCACCGCTGGCCGGCCGCGCGATTCACACAACTGGCGCGGCGGCTGCTCGCGCTGAAAGGCGTGCGTGTCGCGCTTGCCGCGCCGGTCGGTGCTTCATCGCTGTGCGACGAGGTGGCCGAACCGCTCGGCACGGCGATTTGGCGCACCGACGGCCGCTTTCATTCGCTGGCGCTTTCCGTGTTTCTGTCGCGCGCGGCGGTGGTGGTCGGCGGCGACAGCGGGCTGTTGCACCTGGCCGTGGCGAGCGGCGCGGTGGTCGTCGGCCTGTACGGCGCTTCCGACGCGGTGCGGCGCGGTCCCTACGCCACCAACGCCTCGGTAGTCAGAAGCGGGCTGGTTTGTTCGCCCTGCTATGCGAAAACGTGCCCGCTCGGCGGCGATCCACCGCAATGTATGCAAGAGATCAGCGTCGATCGCGTGTTCGCGGCCATTGTTTCGCGGCTCCGTCATGAGACGCGGCAGGTTCGCAAATCGGCCTGATGGAGCTTACGATGGACACTCCGCTACGCGCCCTGCGGCGCTGGACCGCGCCTGCCCTGTTTTTGACCGGGGGATTGCTCTTTTATTTTGGCGATCGGCGTCAGGCCGTTCCGGCGTCGGCGGGCGACTCTTTCAGAGGCGCCGCCACCGCGACGGCCAAGGGACAAACGAGCCTGCGCGTGGCCACGTTCAACATTCATGGCGGGCTGGGCCGCGACCTGCGCCGCGATTTGGCCCGTACCGCCGATACCTTGCGGAGCTTTGATTTTGTGGTGCTGAACGAGGTTCACGGCCCGTATTTTTGGCAAGCGGCCGGGCAAACGGAAGAGCTGGCCGCGGCGACCGGCCGCCGCTGGCTGTTCGCGCCGACCGAAACGCGCTGGTGGCACCATGAGTTTGGCAACGCCGTGCTCTCACTTGCCGACGTGGCGTGGTGGCAGCGCTTGCCGCTGCCCAGCGCCAGTCGCGGTTACCGAAATCTGGTGTTCATGTCGCTGCCGTTCGCCGGCGGGTCCATTAACGTCATCGCCACGCATCTCGACCGAAACGACGCCCAGGCTCGCGAGGAGCAACTTCGGGCGGCAAGTGAACTGTTTCTGGCCTTGGCCGAGCCGGCGATGCTGATGGGCGACCTAAACACTACAGGCGACGAGCCTCCTTTGGCGGCGCTTTTGGCGCGAGACGGCGTGTGTGATCCGCTCGGTGAAACATGGGGCGAAGACACGCCGCGCCGCATCGACTGGATCCTGACACGCGGGCTGCGCACGCTTGACGCCGGCATGATCGACAACGGCGCATCGGATCATCCGCTCGTTTGGGCCGAGGTGGCCTTGCGGGAGCGTCGAGTGATAGAATGAGGCTTATGATCCGCGCCGCTCCCCCCAAAACATCGAGGCTCTCCGGCCAGTCGCTCTACGTGGCGGCGGTGCTGTTGGTTAGCGTGGCGGTGGTGAGCTATGCGGTCTGGCCGCAGGCGCATGCCCGGCCGCGGCGGCTGACCTTGGGTGATATTCCCTTCGACGGCGCGCAGGCTTACGCGTATTTGCGCGAGATTTGCAAGTTTGGACCGCGGCCGAGCGGCTCCAAGGCCATGCTGGCGCAACGGCAACGGCTGGTTGAGCATTTTAAGTCGCTGGGCGCGGATGTGACGCTGCAGGTGTTTCCTGCGAGGCACCCGCTCGACGGCTCGACCGTACGCATGGCCAATATCATCGCTCGGTGGCACGCCGAGCGGCCCCGCCGCGTATTGCTTTGCGCCCATTATGACACGCGGCCCTATCCCGATCGCGATCGGCGCAATCCGCGCGGCCGCTTCGTCGGCGCCAACGACGGCGCCAGCGGCATCGCCGTGCTGATGGAAATGGCCAAGCGGTTTAACGACATGCAAGGCGCTCTGGGTATCGACGTGGTGCTTTTCGACGGCGAAGAATTGGTTTTCGACGAGCGTGGCGAATACTTCTTGGGTTCGATCCATTTTGCCCGTGACTATGCCGCCGCTCGGCCGCGCACGCCTTACGTGTGGGGAGTGCTGCTCGACATGGTCGGCGGCGCGGAGTTGCGGCTGTTTCAAGAACGCAACAGCATCTCTTGGCCCGACACGCGGCCGCTAGTGGACAGTATTTGGAGCACGGCGCGGCGCTTGGGCGTGCGAGAGTTCATCGCCCGTCCCGGACACGAGGTGCGCGACGACCATCTGCCCTTGCACGACATCGCGGGCATCCCGGTCTGCGACGTGATTGACTTTGATTA